>NZ_BAAHXD010000042.1:0-31633 GCF_054657115.1 Methyloparacoccus murrellii
CGACCCTAATACCTCGCTCTTACCTATTCAAACTCGCTTAACTGACCGAAGCCTTCTTGATCACCGCCTCAGCCACATTGGCCGGGGCCTCCTGGTACTTCTTGAATTCCATCGAGTAGGTGGCCCGCCCCTGGCTCTGGGAGCGAAGACTCGTCGAGTAACCGAACATTTCCGCCAGCGGAACCTCAGCCTTGAGAACCTTGACCCCGACATTGTCGTCCATGCCGAGAATCACGCCGCGCCGACGATTGAGATCGCCCACCACATCACCCATGTAATCCTCCGGCGTCTCAACCTCGACACCCATGATGGGCTCCAACAGAACAGGACTGGCTTTCCTGCACCCTTCCTTGAAGCACATGGAGCCGGCGATCTTGAACGCCATCTCGCTGGAGTCGACATCGTGGTAGGAGCCGTCGAACAGGGTTACCTTGACATCAACTACCGGGTAGCCGGCAAGTATACCATTCTGTAGCTGCTCTTGAACACCCTTATCGACCGCCGGGATATATTCTTTTGGCACCACGCCGCCGACAACGGCGTTTTCGAACGCGTACCCCCCACCTTCAGGGAGAGGCTCGACACGAAGCCATACATGGCCGTACTGACCTCGACCGCCCGTCTGGCGGACATACTTGCCTTCCTGCTCGACCGATCTGCGGATGGTTTCACGATAGGCCACCTGGGGCGCGCCGACGTTGGCCTCCACCTTGAACTCCCGCTTCATCCGGTCGACGATGATCTCGAGGTGCAGTTCGCCCATCCCCGAAATGATCGTCTGGCCGGACTCTTCATCCGTATGAACACGGAAGGAAGGATCCTCCTGAGCCAGGCGCTGCAGCGCCAACCCCATCTTTTCCTGGTCGCTCTTGGTCCGGGGCTCGACCGCCACCGAAATGACCGGCTCCGGAAACTCCATGCGTTCGAGTACCACCGGTTTGCCAACCGCTGACAAGGTTGTGCCGGTTACGATGTCCCGCAATCCGACGCAGGCAGCAATATCGCCCGCCCGAATCTCCTTGACTTCCTCCCGGGAGTTGGCATGCATCCGCAGCAGCCGCCCGATGCGTTCCTTGTTGCCACTGGCAGAGTTGATTACGCTGTCGCCGGAACTCAGGACCCCCGAGTATACGCGCACGAAGGTCAGCGTTCCGACAAATGGATCAGTCATGATCTTGAATGCCAGCGCGGAGAATGGCTCGTCGTCACTCGAGCGGCGCTCGACAGACTCATGGGTCTCGGCATCGGAACCCTTGATTGGCGGCACATCCATCGGGGATGGCAGGTAGTCGATCACGGCATCCAGCATGGCTTGGACACCCTTGTTCTTGAAGGCCGAACCGCAAAGCATGGGCACAATCTCAAGCCCTATGGTCCGCTTGCGCAGGCCTGACTTGATATCTTCCTCGCCGAGGTCACCCTCCTCGAGGTATTTGTTCATCAGTTCTTCACTGGATTCGGCGGCCGCCTCCACCATCTTTTCCCGCCACTCCAGAGCCAGCTCGCAAAGCGACTCGGGAATGTCCTCGTACACGAAGGTGGCACCATTGTCAGCCTCGCTCCAGACGATGGATTTCATCTTGACGAGATCGACCACCCCCTTGAAGCTCTCTTCCGCCCCAATCGGCACCTGAACCGGGACCGGGCAGGCATGCAGACGCTGGCGCATCTGGCCGTAGACCTTGAAGAAATCGGCACCCGAGCGATCCATCTTGTTGACGAAGGCGATGCGCGGGACACCATATTTGGTGGCCTGACGCCAGACGGTCTCGGATTGCGGCTGGACACCACCAACCGCGCAATAGAGCATGCAGGCACCATCGAGTACCCGCATGGAACGTTCGACCTCGATCGTGAAGTCGACGTGCCCCGGCGTATCGATGATGTTGATGCGATGCTCGGGATAGTTCATCGCCATGCCACGCCAGTAGGTCGTGGTAGCGGCGGAAGTGATGGTTATCCCGCGCTCCTGCTCCTGCTCCATCCAGTCCATCGTCGCGGCACCATCATGGACCTCGCCGATCTTGTGATTGATGCCGGTGTAGTACAGGACGCGCTCGGTCGTCGTCGTCTTCCCCGCATCGATGTGCGCGGAAATGCCGATATTCCGGTAGCGCTCAATAGGGGTCGTGCGAGCCACGCTGGTACCTGGTCGGTCCTGGAGCGGAATTCTGCTGAAGCTGGATTACCAGCGGTAATGCGAGAAGGCCTTGTTGGCCTCCGCCATGCGGTGGGTATCCTCACGCTTCTTCACGGCCGAACCGCGATTTTCATGAGCGTCATAGAGCTCGCCCGCCAGGCGGGCCACCATGCCCTTTTCGCTACGCTTGCGAGCCGCGTCGATCAGCCAGCGCATGGCCAGAGCCACCCGGCGGTTAGGCCGAACCTCAACCGGAACCTGATAGGTCGCACCACCAACGCGGCGGGACTTGACCTCCACGAACGGCTGGACATTCTCGAGAGCCTTGGTCAGAACCTCGATAGAGTCGACGCCCCCTCCCACCTTGACCTGAATCTGATCCAGGGCCCCATAAACCACGCGCTCGGCCACCGACTTCTTGCCGCTCAGCATCAGCATGTTGACGAATCGCGCCAAGGTTTCACTGCCAAAACGCGGATCGGGCACCAGTTCTCTTTTCTGGGAAACTCTTCTTCTAGACATGACTTAAATCCGAACCTCAATTAACCTTTCGGACGCTTGGCGCCGTACTTCGAACGACCCTGGCGACGCTTGGCGACGCCGGCCGTATCGAGACTGCCGCGCACGACGTGGTAACGAACACCCGGCAAGTCCTTGACGCGGCCGCCACGAATAAGCACGACCGAGTGCTCCTGCAGGTTGTGCCCCTCGCCGCCGATGTAGCTGCTCACCTCGGCACCGTTCGTCAGCCTGACACGAGCAACCTTACGCAGCGCCGAGTTCGGCTTCTTCGGGGTCGTCGTATAGACGCGGGTGCAAACACCGCGACGCTGCGGACAACTCTCCAGCGCCGGGACGTTACTCTTATCCTTCTTGCGTACTCGCGGTTTCCGCACCAACTGATTGATTGTGGTCATTACCAAACTCCAAAAGCGTTATTGCTCGGCCGTGCTTCTGTAGCGGCCACCAAATCACGGAGGGCGCACAGGGAGGGGGCAGAGCACCCCACAGTAAAGCCGTCCAATTTACGGAATACAGCAAGCACTGTCAACCACAAAAGCAGCCGACGGCGCAACGCGCACAAAATAAAAAGCCCGCGGATGCGCGGGCTTTGCTTCACTCGAATGTGGCTCCCCCGGACGGGCTCGAACCGCCGACCCAGTGATTAACAGTCACTTGCTCTACCGACTGAGCTACAGGGGAAAATCCTGTCATCACTCCGGCGGAATGATGCCGGAAGATGGCGCGCCCGGAGAGATTCGAACTCCCGACCACCTAGTTCGTAGCCAGGTACTCTATCCAACTGAGCTACGGGCGCATAGAAGAGCTGTGAATTATGCTCATCAGAGGAGTGCATGTCAAGCATTCTGCACCAACTTTTCCGCATGGCCGGCAGCCAAGTGACAATCGGGTGATAATCCAATGGCGAGATCGCGTGATTCAAAGCCAGCCATTCCCCTATGACGTCCTCTCCTGCCCCGCAACTCATCGAGCACGATGACGCACTAAACCAGCTCGTCGAGAGGCTTGGGCCGCTCCCAGCCTTTGCCCTGGATACCGAGTTCGTACGCGAGCGCACCTACTATCCTGCCTTCTGTTTGCTGCAGATTGCGACGGATGATCTGGTTGCGTGTGTGGACCCGCTCCGGCTTCGCTCGCTGGAGCCGCTGCGCGCGCTGCTCATGGATCCCCGCATCGTCAAGGTCGTGCATTCGGGACGCCAGGACATGGAGGTACTGCTCCGGTACTTCGGGCAACTGCCCAGAAACCTCTGCGACACCCAGATGGCCGCCGGACTTGCAGGTCATGCCGAGCAGTGCGGCTATGCCAGTCTGGTCGAGCGCCTGTTTGGCCATCGGCTCCCCAAGACCCATACCCGCACCGACTGGTCGCGCCGCCCCCTGAGCCCCGAGCAGATCCAGTATGCCGGCGAGGATGTCGCCTACCTGCTGCCCGCCTATCGCAGGCTGGAAACCGAGCTCAGCGAGCAGGGCCGGTGGGACTGGGTACGACAGGATTCCGAAGCCCTGCTGGACCCCGGGCTTTACGACATGTCCCCCGAGCTTGCCTGGAAACGCGTCGCCAGCGCCCAGCCACTGACAGGTGCGGCACTGGTCAGGTTCAAGGCCTTGGCAACCTGGCGCGAGCGGTCGGCCCAGCGTCTCGACATCCCGCGCAACTGGATCCTCCGCGACGAGACCCTCCATGAACTCACCCTGTCCCGCCAAGGCAAGGATGCCGAGCTGCCCCGTGCCCGCGGCATCGGCAACGCTGCTCAGCAGCAGCTGCTGAAGGAGTTACGCGTGGTACTGGCCGACCATCCATGCCCGCCACTGGAAGTGCCGCTGTCGAACTGGCCCCGTCCGGACCCCGCACAGAAGGCATTGATGGCGAAAATGACCGGCGAGGTACGCCGCATCGCGGAACAGCTCGGCATCGCCCCCGCCTTGCTGGCATCCCGGCGCGACCTTGAGCAGCTGCTCGAGAATCCGGCATCCTCGCGCCTGCTCAAGGGGTGGCGACACGAGATCGTTGGCCTTCCCCTGCGGCGAATCGTCGGCAATACCGCTACGGAAACCGGTCATGGATAGGTCGCAGCAGCCGACGCTTATCCAGGCTCTGCTCAACCCCGTGCTTTATCCCGGACAGAACGGCGGCGACCGGCCTGTCGAACTGATTGAAACCCATATCTCCTGGGTCATCCTGGCCGGACGCCATGCCTACAAGATCAAGAAGCCGGTGAGCTTCGGCTTCCTGGACTTCTCGACACTGGAACGGCGCCAATGGGCCTGCGAACAGGAAATCGAGATCAACCAACGCTATGCCCCGGATCTTTACCTGCGCACGGTGGCCATCACCGGAACCGAGCGGAGTCCTGTCATCGGCGGCCAAGGTCCCGCTCTCGATTACGCGGTGGTAATGCGCCGCTTCGAGCCGGCACAGACGTTCGACCACCTTGCGCAAAACGGCCAGTTACAGGTCGGTCAGGTAGCCGAACTGGCCGAAGAGATTGCCCGCCTGCATCTGCGGCTCCCGCCACTCCCGGAAGCTGTCGCCAAGTATGCACGGGACAGGTCGGATCACTTTGTGGCCGCCAATTTTTCGGTGCTGACGCACTTCGTGCGCGGCTCCCGGGAAGAGTCCCTGCTGGCGCAGCTACAGGATTGGTCGCGCACGGCCCGCGAACGCCTGGGCTGCCAGCTTGAACAACGGATTGAGGGTGGCCACTTCAAGGAGTGCCATGGGGACCTGCATCTCGGCAACGTGGTACTCCTGGATGGTAGGCCGCGACTGTTCGACGGCATCGAATTCAATGCCGATCTGCGCCAGATCGATACCCTCAACGAAGCCGCATTCACGATGATGGACCTCGAGATGCAGGCCGACCCGCATCTCGCCTGTGGCTTTCTCGACCGCTACCTGTCGATAAGCGGGGATCATGCCGGGATCGCCCTTCTGGATTACTATCGACTGTACCGAGCGATGGTGCGCGCCAAAGTCGCCGCGTTGCGATGCGCTCAGGTCGAGTCCACCGGAGAAAAGCAGCGGCAACGGGAAGCCGTCAGCCGCCACATCGATTATGGCCATTGGCTGATAAAGCCCCGCCCAAAGCGACTAATCATCCTGCACGGACTATCCGGGAGCGGAAAATCGCATCTGGCCAGAGCCCTGACCTGGACCCTGCCGGCGCTCTGCGTACGCTCCGACAACGAACGCAAGCGACCGACCGCCGCACCACCACGGTACAGCGAGGCGGCCAGGGACAACGTGTATCGACACATCCTGGCGTTGGCGGAATTGCTGCTCGGCAGCGGGCAATCGGTGATCGTCGACGCCACCTTTCTCAAGCACGCCCACCGCGAACAGGCGCGGGCTCTCGCCCACCGGGCCGGGGCAATCTTCACGCTGCTCGACTGCCGGGCATCCGAAGCCATCCTGCAGGACCGCATCCGGCAGCGGATGCAACAGGGCGGCGATCCCTCCGATGCCACGCTGGACGTGCTTGAACGGCAACGCCATCAGCAGGAGCCGCTGCAAATCGACGAACAGACGACCGCCATCGGCCTTGACATGGAAACGGTGGATGCCGACCAGCTGGCCGAACGACTGCGCCTGCCTGGCCTGGCGCAGCCCCGGCACCAGACGTTCAGGGCGAAGTCGCTGCCGGAGGGCTGGCCGGGATGAATTCGCCGAAGGCCCGGCTGCCGTTGCCTGTGGCAATGGTCTTGACGATACGCAGGGCATCGGCATCCACCACGGAAACGCTGTTGTCGAACCAGTTGGCCACATAAAGATGCCGATCGTCGGGATGCCGGGCGATTCCCTCCGGATACTCGCCGACAGGGAGGGTTTTCACCACCTCCAGCCGTTCGGCATCGATCACAGAAATCGTGCTGTCGTACTGGTTGGTGACGAATATCCGCCGGCCGCCAAGAGCGCTGGCCAAGGCATAGGGGCGCTCGCCCACCCGCACCGATCCCACCACCCTCAGGCTGCGCAGATCCAGCACGGTGACATCGTTGCTCTCAACATTGGCGGTATACAAACGCTGGCGGTGCTCGTCCAGCAACAAACCGAAAGGATGCCGACCCACACCGATCGACCTGTCCACCGACAGGGTAAGAGCATTGACCACCGACACGGTGTTGTCTTCCCGGTCTGCCACATAAACCCTGGCGCCGTCGCCGCTGACGACGATCCCAGCCGGATAATGGCCAACCGGCACCCGCTTCAGGATAGTGTGGTCGCCGAGATCCAGCACCGAAACGAAGTGCCCGTAGAAATCCGCAACGTAGACACGCGAGCCGGCGGGATCCAGGGCGATCCCCAGCGGGCCGTCACCGACAGGCCAGCGCTCCTTCAGCGTCAGGTGCTGCCCGTCGATCAGCGCAACATCCCGACTCCCGGGATTAGTCACCCAGACCTGGGCACCATCCCGGCTGACAGCCACGCCTGCCGGGTCCTTGCCGACCGCAATGGTGCGCACCACCTGACCGGTGGCGGTGTCGATGACGGAGACGTTATCAGCCTTCTGATTGGTAATGAAGGCATAGGGCTCGGCTGCCAGCCCGCCCATCCATGAAAAGAGGGCGGCGGCCTGCGCCAACGCCCTCTTTTCCAAAGCGAAACCGAGAACCGGCCGCATGGAGTTCAGTGTTTCTCGGCAACCGCCTTGAGGTTGGCCAGCGACTCCTTGACGACCTTTTCGATGGCAGCCTTGGCCGCCGCCTCGTTCTGGCCTTCCGGCGGATTGTTGTTCAGGAACCAGCGGTAGAAGGCGGCATCCCATTCCACCTTGGTGCCTGACCCGCTGGCCTCAACCGAAATCTTGGCCGAGTAATTGTTCACGGGCAGCACGGCCGGGTCGGTGGGATCGATGATCTTGTACTGGACCACCTTCTTATCGGCATCGTAATTCTTCAACTCCTCCTTGATCACGCCACCGCTCGGCTTGAGCTTCAGCTCGCGGGTCGCTCCCTTCTCGTTACCGCCCTGAGCCGTGGTGCTCTCGACGGCCGGCATCCATTTTTCGGGGTGCGCGAAGTCTCCCACCAGCGCCCAGACGACATCGGGTGATGCGGCAACCTCGACCGCCTCGCTGAGCTTCTCGCGCGTGGGGCCATGCGCATCAGCCAGACCGACCCAGAACAAGGAGGATGCCGCGAACAGGGGCAGGAATTTCTTCATGGAGTTCTCCCAGATACAAGGTAAAAAACGGCCCGAAGTATACGGCAAAACAGCCACCGGGGTTACAGGGGAAGGGTTTGGCGATATGTCTCCAGTTCCTGGACCACCCGACGCTGCGAATCGGAGAGAGGCGTCTGCTCCAGTTCGCGCAGCCGCCGGTCGAACTGCTCCAGCGTCAGGCTGTTGCCGGGAATCTCGCCCGTGAGTCGGGCCCGGCAGAAATCCGCCCATATCCGTTGCTCGGCGGAATCCAGGCTTTCGGGAAAGTTTCGGCCGCGGTAGCGAAACAGAAGCTCCGGCAGGCGGGGATCCTGGAACGATGTCGCTTCGCGGGCCAGCCGCTCGCCAGACAGCTGGGTCAATCGCTCCAGTTCGCGCCGATCCGAATCGGGGATGAAGCCCCGGTAAAGCATCAGATCGGGATCGTCATCCTGTGGCGGCCTGGCATCGCCCGCGACGATCGCCTGGATCTTGGGAGCCAGACCCGGGGCGCCCCGCAACTTTGCCAGATGTCGCCAGCAGGTATCCAGATCGAGGCCCAGGCGCTCCGCATCTTCCGGCCGGACAACCTGCAGGGGCGCTAACGCCGGGGATTTGTTGAGATGCACGGTCTTCAGGGGCAGCCGTTCCACCCCCTCCGGAAGCAACGCCCGCGGCGTGAAGAGACGCTGGCGCAGAATCTCGGGCTCGAGCGTCAACAGGGGCTCGGGATCGACCGTGAGGTCGTAGCAGACGATGCCGTTGCTGTTTGCCGGATCACGGGCCAGAGCCACGACTATGGCGCAACAGCCACGCTCGACCGGAAAACGGGAGGAAACGTGAACCAGCGGTCGCTGCTCGCCCAACGCCAGCAGCCTGGCCGCCTGGGCCTTGGCGCGATGCTTCAGCAGAAAGTCGAACAGCCGGGGTTGCCGATCGCGCAGCAGCCGAGCCAGCGCGATGGTCGCCTGTACGTCGCTGAGTGCGTCATGGGCGGCATCATGGGCAAGACCGTTCGCTTCCGTCAGCCGTTCCAGCTTGAAACTGACCCGGCCCTCCTCGTCCCTGGGCCAGACCATGCCCTCCGGCCTGAGCGCATAAGCCATGCGCACCACATCGATCAGATCCCAGCGCGAGTTGCCATTGCGCCATTCCCTGGCATAGGGATCCATCAGACTGCGGTACAACGCGTACCGGGTGACTTCGTCGTCGAAGCGGATGTTGTTGTAACCGACCACGCAGGTCCCGGGAACGGAGAACGCCGCGTTGATCGCGCGCATGAAATCCGCCTCGCACAGGCCGCGCTCGCGAACCTGCAACGGCGTGATGCCGGTGATCAGGCAGGCATCGGGCTGGGGAAGGCTATCGGGACTTAGCCGGCAGTACAGAACGGTTGGCTCGGCGATCGAATCGAGCCGGCTGTCCGTGCGCAGCCCGGCAAACTGGACCGCCCTGTCGCGGGCGGGATCGGCGCCGAAGGTCTCGTAGTCGTACCAATAAAAGGTTTCGCCCTGACTGCTGTCCATTGCCTTCGGACGCGATCACCAACAGCGCGGCAACCGGATCACCAGTTGGTGACCAGCGCTCTCAGAATATCGACCCGGCTGATCACACCGACCAGCTTGCCATCTTCCATGACCGGCAACTGGCGCAAGTTCGAGTTGGCGAACACCTCGGCCAGCTCGACGATACTGGTGTTGGCGTCCACGCTGCGGACATCGGTGGTCATCATGTCGCCGACCTTGCCCGGTAGCTCCTCGAAATAGGAAGCGTTGGCAACGGCCTTCATGCAATCCAGTTCCGAGAACAGTCCCAGCAGCCTGCCGCCACCACCCACCACCGGGGCCCCGGTAATCTTGTGTGCGATCAGTTCCTTGATGGCGCCGAAGACATCCGTATCCGACTGGAAAACCAGCGGGTTACGGGTCATGTATTCGCGCACGGTCAATTTTGCCAGCATGGTTGAACCCCCTTGTTCATGGATCCAGCGGACGGACAGGCCGCCCTTGTTATCGACTTATTGGTTCTGCGCCATCGCCTCGAGCTTGCGGCGTTTCTCGCACTTCTGGGTACAGATGCACTCGCCGCCATTGTTGACGCCGCCACAGCTGCCCTTGATGGCCCCGCGCCCGAACATCACGCCGACGGACATCAGCGCGATGACGACACCGATGATGAGAAATGTGGTCAGAAATAAGGTCATGGTTGCCTCCTGTTCTTCTGCGGTCGACGACCGATTCCAGGCACGGATGGTCCGTGCGACTTTACTCTTTTCTCGCGAAAAAAAAAGCGGAGACCGGTGTCTCCGCTTGATTCTCGATAGTCCCGCCTGTCAGCCGCCGAAATCGTCGAGCATGATGTTCTCGCGCTCGACACCGATGTCCAGCAGCATTTTGATGACGGCCGCATTCATCATGGGCGGTCCGCACATGTAGTACTCGCAATCCTCGGGGGCGGGGTGGTTCTTCAGATAGTTCTCGTAGAGAACGTTGTGTATGAACCCGGTGTAGCCCGTCCAGTTGTCCTCGGGTTTCGGCTCGGACAAGGCGATATGCCACTCGAAGTTAGGATTCTCCCGCTGCAGCATGTTGAAGTCGTCCACATAGAACATTTCCCGGAGACTTCTTGCCCCATACCAGAAGGTCATCTTCCGCTTGGTCTTGATGCGACGCAGCTGGTCGAAGATATGCGAGCGCATCGGCGCCATGCCCGCGCCACCGCCGATGAAGACCATCTCGTTATTGGTCTCGCGGGCGAAGAACTCGCCGAAG
This sequence comes from Methyloparacoccus murrellii, assembly GCF_054657115.1. Classification (NCBI taxonomy): domain Bacteria; kingdom Pseudomonadati; phylum Pseudomonadota; class Gammaproteobacteria; order Methylococcales; family Methylococcaceae; genus Methyloparacoccus; species Methyloparacoccus murrellii. The sequence goes on from NZ_BAAHXD010000042.1 coordinate 10,579, forward strand.
GGACCTGAGATGACCACCTTGTCGCCCGGCTTCAGATTGAAGATGTAGGACGACATCACGCCCGGCGATATGCCCTTGGCCCCGGGAGGCGGTGTGGCGATACGCACGTTGAGCATGATGATGTCGCTCTCCTCCGGGTAGTTGGCCATGGAGTAGGCGCGGATGGCCGGTTCCTTGACCACGGACTCGTACTGCCAGATGTTGTACTTGTCCCAATCGTCACGGAATTTTTCCTCGATGTCGAAATCCGTGAACCTGGCCTGGTAAGGCGGACATTCGATCTGGATGTAGCCCCCGGCGCGGAAATCGACCTTCTCGCCCTTGGGCAGTTCCAGCACCAGCTCCTTGATGAAGGTTGCGACGTTATGGTTGGAGCGTACCGTGGTCACCCATTTCTTGACGCCAAAGACCTCGTCATGGACATGGATCTTCATGTCCTGCTTGACGGTGACCTGACAGGCCAGACGATCGCCCGCCGCCGCCTCGCGCTTGGTGATGTGGGAAAGTTCGGTCGGCAGGATATCGCCACCGCCCTCGTGTACCTTTACCCGGCACTGGGCACAGGTTCCGCCACCGCCACAGGCCGAGGAAACGAACAGGTTGTTGTCAGCCAGTGCGGTCAGGAGCTTGGAGCCTATCGGCACATGGATGGTCTTTTCGTCGTTGATCAGGATGTCGACATTGCCTTCGGCGACCAGCTTGGACTTGGCGCCCAGGATGACGAACACCAGCGCAACAACGATGAAGGTGAAGAACAGTACACCCAGGATGATTTCCAACATGGTTTCTTACCCTGCTCCTTAGAGTTGTATGCCGGAGAACGCCATGAAACCCAGCGCCATCAGCCCGGCCGTGATGAAGGTGATGCCGAGACCACGAAGACCCGGGGGCACATCGCTGTACTTCAGCTTTTCACGCACACCGGCCATGGCAGTGATGGCCAGCGCCCAGCCGAAGCCACTGCCGACGCCGTAGACCACGCTTTCCTTGAAGTTGTAGTCGCGCTCGATCATGAACAGCGAACCGGCGAGAATGGCGCAGTTCACCGTGATCAGCGGCAGGAAGATGCCGAGGGCGTTGTAGAGCGCCGGGAAGAACCGGTCCAGCACCATTTCCAGGATCTGCACGATGGCGGCGATCACGCCGATACAGGCCATCAGCGCAATGAAGCTGAGATCCACACCCTGGATGCCGGCCCAGCTGAGGGCATTCTCCTTCAGCAGGTACGAGTAGATCAGGTTGTTCGCGGGTACGGTCAAGGTCTGCACGATGACCACGGCAATACCGAGGCCCACGGCGGTTTCGATCTTCTTGGAAACGGCGATGAAGGTGCACATCCCCAGGAAGAAGGACAGCGCCATGTTCTCGATGAAAACCGACTTGATGAACAGATTGATATAGGCTTCCATCTCAGTGAGCCTCCCCGTGTGCGATGCCATGTGCCGGCTGGATGGCGAAATCGGCCTTTTCGACCTGCTTGGGCTTCCAGGTTCTCACCGCCCAGATGATCAGGCCGATGAGGAAGAAGGCGCTGGGCGGCAGCAACAAGAGACCGTTCGGCACGTACCAGCCGCCATCCTTGACCAGCGGGAGCACATCGATGCCGAGCAGCTTGCCGGAACCGAACAGCTCGCGAATGGTGGCGACGGTGATCAGGATCAGGCTGTAACCCAGACCATTGCCGATGCCATCGAGGAAGCTTTCCCACGGCGGATTTTTCATCGCGTAGGCTTCGGCGCGCCCCATCACGATGCAGTTGGTAATGATCAGCCCGACGAACACCGACAGCTGCTTGCTGATTTCATAGGCGAATGCCTTCAGCAGCTGGTCGACCACGATCACCAGCGAGGCGATGATCACCATCTGCGCGATGATGCGGATGCTGCTGGGGACATGATTACGAATGAAGGCGATGCCCGCACTGGAGCAGGCCGTCACCGAGGTCAGCGCCAGGCTCATGATCAGCGCCGTGGACAGCTGGGACGTTACCGCCAGAGCCGAACAGATACCCAGCACCTGCAGCGTGATGGGATTGTTGTCGACCAGCGGCTCGACGAGAACCTTCTTGTTTTCTTCGGTGAGTTCCATAGTTTCAACCTCTTGCGGATCTAAGCTTGGCCAGATACAGGCCGTAACCGTCCTTGCCCATCCAGTACTGGACCAGATTGCTGACACCGCGACTGGTGAGCGTGGCTCCGGCCAGTGCATCCACCTGGTATTCCGAACCCGGCTTGGCAGAATCGACCGAGCCCTTGACCAGACCCAGGGCCACTTCGCCGATCTCGATGGTTTGCCCCTTCTCGCTCAGGTTGCTCTCGTGAACCTCCTTGCCCGAAAAGTTGTAAACCTTCTTGCCTTTCCAGAGAGCCTTCCATTTCGGGTTGACGACCTCGCCGCCAAGACCGGGGGTTTCCGCCTGATCGTAGAGGTTCATCCCGACCACGGTCTGGCCATCGGCCTCGAGCGCCATGAAACCGTACATGGTCGACCACAAGCCGTAGCCGTTGACCGGCAGGATGACCGACTTGAGCTTGTTGTCCTCCTTGACCAGGTAGACCTTGGCATATTTCGGCTTGCGCTTGATGCTGGCGATATCCTTGTCCGCAGGAATGGCCTCGCTACTGGCGGGTTCCTTGGCCGCCTTCCATTGGTCATAGGTGCTCGCGTCAATGTTGTCGACGTACTCACCGGTCGCCAGATCGACGATGCGGGTCTCGATGTTCTTGAACGCCGCGTCGACATCCATGCCCTTCTGGTACAGCTCGGCGACTTCGAGGATGTTGACTTTTTCGTCCTTGGACTTGTTCCACTCCTGCAGGGGCCGCAGGATCACGGCCGAACCCGATACCACCACGGCACCGACCAGGCAAAGGGCCAGGGCCACCGCCACGGTTTTCTTGAAACTGTCGTTCGGCAGTTCCAGATAGGGCTGGGCGTAGACCTGGACGGTCTCGACATAACCGGTGAGTTTCTGCTTGAAGCCCACGGCTTCGGGAGTGCTATTCACGGTCTCAGGCATAGCGCTTTACCCTCCTGGCTATGTTGATCTTGATGACGGCATAATCGATCAGCGGCGCGAAGATGTTGGCGAACAGGATCGCCAGCATGATGCCTTCGGGGAAAGCCGGGTTGACGACCCGGATCAGTACGGTCATGAAACCAATCAGCGCCCCGAATATCCAGCGACCGGTATTGGTATGGGCTGCGCTGACCGGATCGGTGGCCATGTACACGGTACCGAAAGCGAAACCGCCCAAGGTCAGGTGCCAGTACCACGGCATCGCGAACATCGCGTCGGACGAACTGCCGATGATATTGAACAGGGTCGAAGTGGCGATCATGCCGATCATCACGCCGGCCATGATGCGCCAGTTGGCAATGCGGGTATAGATGAGGAATGCGGCACCGATCAGGCAGGCCAGGGTGGAGGTCTCGCCCATCGAGCCCTGCTCGAAGCCCAGGAAGGTGGACCACCAGGAAATGCCCGCGTCACGGATGGCCTGAATGCCCCCCATGGCGGCGTGACCCAAGGCCGTGGCGCCGGTGAAACCGTCGACCGCCGTCCATACCGCATCACCAGACATCGAGGCGGGATATGCGAAATACAGGAACGCGCGGCCGGTCAGGGCCGGGTTGAGGAAATTCTTGCCGGTTCCGCCGAACACCTCCTTGCCGATCACCACGCCAAAGGAAATACCCAGCGCCACCTGCCACAGGGGAGTGCTCGGGGGCAAGGTCAGCGCGTAGAGTATCGAGGACACGAAGAAGCCCTCGTTGACATCGTGCTTGCGCACGACGGCAAACAGCACCTCCCAGATACCGCCCGCCACCAGCGTCACGATGTAGACCGGCAGGAAGTACATGGCCCCGTGGACCAGATCGGACAGGGGGTTGTAGGGATTGTGACCGAACAGATTGACGACCGCGCCGCGCCAGCCGGGCACTTCGCCAAGCCCCAGCGCCTGCATGGCGGCATTGGCCTGATAACCGGTATTGAACAGCGCCATCAGCATGCATGGCAGGGCGGCGATCCAGACATAGGTCATGACCCGCTTGAGGTCGATGGCGTCGCGGACATGAGTGGCGCCGGCCGTCACATCGGGTGGACTGTACAGGAACGTGTCCACCATCTCGTAGACGGGATAAAGCTTTTCGAAGCGTCCACCCTTCACGAAGTGAGGATGGAGCTTATCCAGGAATTCGCGGGTACTGGCCATTAGCCCTCCTTCTCAATTTGGGTCAGGTTCTTGCGCAGGACCGGTCCAAAGTCATGCTTGCCGGGATCCACGAACGTACACAGGGACAGATCCTCCTCGTCCAGTTCCAGCGCGCCCAGTGCCTGCGCCATGTCGGTGTCGCCAACGATGAGGTAGCGCAGCAGCTGGGTCGGCAGGATATCCAGCGGCACGACGTCCTCGAACACACCCACCGGCACGATGGCACGGGGACTACCGTACTTGTTCGTATTGAAGCTGAACTTGCGGCCGCGCATTTTTGGCAGACTGGTCAGCAGCACATTCAGGAACGAGTACTTGTTGCCGGTCGGCGCCACCCAGCCCATGAACTCGCGATCATGATTCTCGGCAATCACCGAGACCTGATTGTGGAAGCGCCCCAGGTAATCGGACCAGCCTTCCGCCTGGCGGCCATGCAGCACGGAACCGGAAATGACGCGCGGCGTGTCCCCGTCCTTGAGCTGCCCGCGGACCAGATCGGACAGGCAGGCGCCAGCCCGGGTCTTGAGCAGCCGCGGGTGGCTGACCATGGAGCCTGCCAGGGAAACGACACGCTCGACGTTCAGCCTGCCCGTCGTGAACAGGCTGCCGATCGCCATCACGGACTGATAATCCAGATGCCAGACGGTCTTGTTCGGCCCCACCGGATCCAGGTAGTGGATATGCGTACCGACCAGACCGGCGGGATGCGGACCCTCGAACTCGACGACCTGCAACGACGCCAGTTCCGGCACCGCGATGTCCGCGCCCGGAGACTTGCACAGAAAAACGCGCCCCTCGGTCAGCTTGGCGATGACCATCAGGCCATTCTGGAAGTCGGCGGAGCGCTCGGCGATGACGACTTCCGGCCTGGCCGCGAGCGGGTTGGTGTCGATGGCCGTCACAAACAGAGAATGCGGCATCGAGGCGGGATTCGGCACCCGGCTGTAGGGACGGGTACGCAGCGTGGTCCACAAGCCCGATGCCAGAAGGTTCTCGCGGACCTGCTCACCGGTCAGGGTCGCCAGCTTGGCGGCGGCATAGGCCTTGAACTTCACGGCGTCGTTGCCGCTCAGCTCGATGACGACCGAATTGAGCGCCCGCCGCTCGCCGCGGTTGATGGCCTTGACCACGCCGGCACCCGGGGCGGTATAGACAACCTCCGGGTACTGCTTGTCCGCGAACAGCACATCACCCAACTTTACCTTGTCGCCCTCGGCCACTTTCATGGACGGTTTCAGCCCGACGTAGTCAGGCCCAAGCAGGGCAACCGACCTGACGGCACCGCCGTTGCCGTAGATGACCTGTTCCGGCTCGCCCGCAATGGGCAAGTCCAGACCTTTTTTCGTGTTGATTTGCATAGGCAAGCCCAATAGAACGCAAAAACTATAGGCACAACAATCGCCGCCAGGAATGAGGAAAGGCCGCGACTGAAACGTTGAATTTCTTGAAGTTTGGCTCCATTGCCTGGCCAGGCGGCACCCGTGCTGACGGCACAAATGCCCCACCGGAACCCGCCCACGCATCGACTGGCGCAAGAACCCGCGAACAACGGCTAAAACGCCGAAATTAAATCACAAACACCCGGCAAGCTCAATGAAACGCAAGCCGCCCCACGACACCCGACAGACCCCGGCGATGGCATCGCCCTGACGCGAGCATCAACCGGGCACTGCCGCCATTGCCAGCAGATGGATTCGCCGCGAAACCAATCATACACAGCAGGCACGATCCCGTCTCTACGCGGCAAGCCAGCCGCGCCCGGGCTGGCCAAACGCCGGCAAGTTCCCTAGACTGCGGCCCGGAGTCGGCCAGGCAGCCACTCTCCCGGCGCATGCGCCGGGGGGGAGGAAAGTCCGGGCTTCGGAGGACAGGACGCCAGGTAACGCCTGGGGGGCGCGAGCCCACGGAAAGTGCCACAGAAAAGATACCGCCCGTCTGGCAACCGCCAGTGGGGTAAGGGTGAAATGGTGCGGTAAGAGCGCACCGCGCTTCCGGCAACGGAAGTGGCAGGGTAAACCCCGTCCGAAGCAAGACCAAATAGGGGGGCATCGGGGCTCGACCCCGGACGTGTGGTCCGCACGGCTCCCGGGTAGGTCGCTAGAGGCGCCGCGCGAGCGGCGTCCCAGATGAATGGCTGCCCACGACAGAACCCGGCTTATCGGCTGACTCCACCCCTCCCGTCACAGCACCCGCAACGCCACGCTCCCGGGCCGGCAGCACGCCGCATGGTGGTTCTTTTGCCCCCTTGCCGGATCGCATCGACACCATACGACTCCGGCGTCGCCCGAGCCATGTCAAGGACTTGACCGCACACCGGAGGATGGCACGCAAATCGCATGGAGCTCGGCATTACCGGCTCCGAGAACATCCTCACCATGACCCGCCATGCACTCGCGACCAGTCGACCCGCCAACCGGAACCCGGCCGGCGCGCCTGGAGTCCCCCCCGCCAGCGTCGCTGACAACGGACCGGCGACTGGTATCCGCTTCCGGCTGGATGACGCCATCGACGGCATCGCCCGCTGGCTGCCCACCCAGAGCCCGCTGAAGGACTTCATTCATCACAATCCCCTGCATGTGCTGCAGAACCGTCCATTCCACGAGGCCGTCGCACTGGCAGCGCAGGTTTACGGGGCGCGCAGCTACCTGCCCCTGAGCGACTACCAGGCCCGTCATCGGCGTGGGCGCATCCATGAGTTCGCCATCGATTGGGCGGTCGCGCGGAACGAACCCGACCCCGACCGGCGCATGGCACTGCGGGCATCGCTGTTCGCCGCCGATCCGGAAGCCCACTATCCGCCGCCCTCGCTGGCGCTGCATGGCATGCGCAAAACCTGGCTGAGCCGCCTCGAAGTCAACCTCGATGCCCAGGTGCACCCCCTGCTGTTCCGGTTGACGGCCAATTTCCTCGACCAGGGCGTCAGCCGCTGGACCGTGGCCCGCCCGGGCGAATCGCTGTGGCCTTGCGTCTGGCGCCTGGTCGAGGACAGCTTCATTCCGCTGTATCCGTTCGCCGAGCCGGAAGCGCGGTCGGTGATCCGCCTGCCGGTCGACGAGGCACTGCTGCATTGCCTGGAACGCATCGTCGGCGACGAAAGCCTCTACGGCGGCTACCTTCTCGAGATGGCACTGGCCCATCCCGGCTGGTCGGGCATGGTGCGCGTCATCGAGCGGTACCCGGACAGCCTGCTGTCACGCCGCGCCATCAGTCTCAAGGAATACCTGGCGGTCGAACTGGCGATGGAACTGGCGATCCTGAATCTCAGGCGCGGCCGCCAGTTCCGCTCCGTTTCGGCAACGCCCGGCATCGAGCAGTCGGATTCCTTCGCGACGGTGCTGAGCGAGGCAAAGGTTCCCCGCACGCTGCGGGTCTGGCACGAGGCGATGGAATTTTCGCTGCATGCCGAGCTGCTCCAGGCCCTGGGCCAAACGCCCGCCGACCAGGACCGGCAGCGGCATCCACAGGCCCAGGCGCTGTTCTGCCTCGACGACCGGGAATGCTCGCTGCGGCGCCACCTGGAGGAAATCGACCCGGACATCGAGACGTTCGGTGTTGCCGGCTATTTCGGCATCGATTTCTTCTACAAGGGTAGCGACGACATCTACCCGGCCTCGCAATGTCCCGCATCTGTCAAGCCCGGCCATCTGGTGGTCGAGTCCGGCACTGGCGCGGTGCCGGCAAGGTCCCGCCCCCGCCTGCAACCCCTGCGGCGGCAGTCCTGGCTGCGCGGCTGGCTGCTGACCCAGACAGGAGGTCTCGGCTACGCGGCCAAGATGGCCTGGGACGTGTTCCGCCCGGGCGCCGAACTGCTCCGTCTGGGAAAGCTCGGCACGGTGGAATCCCACAGTCGCCTGCATCTCGTCCGCGAGACCGACCAACCGTCGGCGGACGGTCGCCTGCTGGGGTTCTCGCATGCGGAAATGGCCGATCGGCTCGAAAGCCTGCTGCGCAGCATCGGCCTGATAAAGGCATTCGCGCCGCTGGTGGTCGTGGTCGCGCACGGTTCCAGCAGCACCAACAACCCGCACTTCGCCGCCTACGATTGCGGCGCCTGCGCGGGCAAGCCCGGCGCACCCAATGCGCGCGCCTTCGCCGGCATGGCCAACGATGCAAAGGTGCGCAGCCTGCTGCGCGCCCGCGGCATCGACATCCCGCCCGCCACCCTGTTCGTGGCAGCCCTGCACGACACCAGCCGCGACCGGATCAGCTACCTCGACACCCAGAGCTGGCCCGATCCCGCCCCGGAATCCCTGTCGCGCTTCCGGACCACCATGGCGCTGGCGCTGCGGCGCAACGCGCACGAACGCTGCCGCTGGTTCGAGCTCGCCCCGAGCGCCCTCGGCAAGGCCGCGGCCATCGCCCATGTCAGGGCGCGCGCCGGCTCCATCTTCGAGCCGCGACCGGAGCTGAACCACTCGAACAACCTGTACTGCGTGGTCGGACGGCGCGCCCTGACGGCGGGACTGTTCCTGGACCGGCGCGCGTTCCTGCACTCCTACGACCCGTCGACGGATACCGACGGGTCCACACTCGCGCGCATCCTGGCAACCGTGATGCCGGTCTGCGGCGGCATCAACCTGGAATACCTGTTCTCGCGCATCGACAACGCCATGTACGGAGCCGGCAGCAAGCTGCCGCACAACGTCGTCGGGCTCCTGGGCGTCGCCAACGGCATGGAGGGCGACCTGCGAACCGGGCTGCCGGCACAGATGATCGAGGTGCACGAGCCCGCGCGCCTCCTGATCGTTGTCGAGCAGATGACCAGCCTGCTGGATGCCGCCATCGCCCGGCTCGGATCGATGCGCGACTGGCTGGACAATGAGTGGGTCCGGCTGGCAGCGATCGACCCCGACACCCGCGCGAGCCGCCTGTACCGGTCCGGTGACTGGGAAGCGGTCCGGCTGCCCGAGGACTTCAGGACGCCCACGGCCCGCCACTCGCACGACATCTATGCGGGACACACCGAGACCATACCGGTCCACCGGCTGACCGGGAGACGCGCATGAATCCGCTGATCCTGGCCTGCCAGCTGCTGCCCCTGGCCGGCATTCTGCTCATGCTGGTCGCGGGCCAGCGCGAAAGCCGCATCGCCCGGATCAGCCGCTGGACCACGCGCCTGCTGGGGCTGGCCGTCCTCGGGCTGCTGGCGACATGGGCACGGCTCGGCTTTCCCCGTCACGAATATCCCTGGCTGACACTGTTCCGCCAAGGCGACTATCAGCTGACGATCCTGTTCTATTTCGACCACATCGGCGCCGTCTACCTGCTCTGCACTTGGCTGGTGTTCTCGGTCATCGTCCGCTATTGCCGCCATTACCTGCACCGGGAGCCGGGCTACCGTCGCTTCTTCGTCACCATCTTCGGCTTCATCTTCGGCGTCCAGCTGGTGATCTTTTCCGGCATGCTCGACCTGCTGTTCGCCGGCTGGGAAATTGTCGGCATCTCCTCGTTCCTGCTGATCGCCTTCTACCGTCACCGCTATCAGCCCATCCGCAACGCCCTGCGCGCCTACAGCATCTACCGGCTGTGCGATTTCGGGCTGCTGCTGGCGGCCCTGCTGATCGACCTGCTTCTCAAGGGCCACAACCATTTCAGCGAGCTGGCGGCGGCCATGGGCGACGGCTCGCCGCCGGCCGGCCAGCTGGCGCTGCTGGGTCTTTCCCTGCTGCTGATCCTGGCGGCAGCAGGCAAGTCGGCGCAGTTTCCCTTCTGCTTCTGGATTCCCCGCGCCATGGAAGGTCCGACCCCGTCCAGCGCCATGTTCTACGGCGCGCTGTCCATCCATCTCGGGGTGTTCCTGCTGTTGCGGACCCAGCCGATCTGGGCGTCCTCCTGGGCCGCCCGCCTGCTGATCGTCGTCATCGGCGGGCTCACGGTGCTGGTGGCGGTGCTGTCGGAGCAGATGCAGGCCAACATCAAGGGCCAGATCGCCTACGCCTCGATCGCCCAGGTGGGACTCATGTTCATCGAGCTGGGTCTCGGCTTCGAGACCCTGGCGCTGACCCACTGCTTCGGCAATGCCTGCCTGCGCTGCTATCAGCTGCTGGTATCGCCCTCGGTGGTGACCTACCGGCTGCGGGAAGCCGGCGCCACCGACGTTGCCTTCGATCTGCGCACCAGCCCGATGGCGGCGTCGCTGCCACTGAGCCTGCGCGAAGCGCTGCCGGATGCGCTGCAGAACACGCTGCTGGTCGTCGCCCTGCAGGAGTTCAACCTTGAAATGCGGGTACGCGCCTTGCTGTGGGATTCCTTCCGCGCCCTGGGGCTGCGCCTGGGCCGGCTCGGCAGCCGGGTCCGCCATGGCGGGATCGTGGCCGCGGTGGCGCTGATCCTCACCCTCGCGGCACTGGACCTGTCCCCCCGCCCCTACCTGGGCCTGCTTGCCGCCCTCGCCATGTGCTGTCTGGCACTGCTGGCCTTCACCCGCAAACGGCAACCGCTGCGCACATGGACCCAGGCCGGACTCAGCAGCCTGCTGGCGCCGGTGGCGACCTGGCTGGCGGGCGGGGATGCCCGCGGGTACGTGGAAATCTTCCTCGGCGGCATCCTGGGCGCCTGGCTGCTCGGCCTGTGGGTCATCCGGCGCATGGAGCAGTGCCATCCCGCCGGCGACAATCCGTTCCAGTTCCGCGGCATGGACGAGTGGCGCCCCGGCCTGGCCTTGCTGCTCCTGCTGGCATTCCTCGGGCTGGTCGGTTTCCCGCTGACGCCGGCGTTTCTCGGCCAGGATCTGCTGCTGTACCACGTCAGCGGCGAGCACGCCTGGCTGGCCCCCTTGATCACGGTAGCGCTGGTGCTCAACGGCATCTCGCTCTCCGGCGTTTACATGCGGCTCTGCGCGGGACGCCCGACCGAGCTGCGCTCGGCGAGGCCAGCGTCATGACCCACAAAAGATTTCGGATCGATATAATCTGGCCAGCATCGCCTCACGGACACACCATCCCTCATGCCGACCAGACAGCCTCAACTCGCCCTGCGGATCACCCCGCTGCTCCTCGCCTGCCAGTCGCTGCCGGCTGCCGACACCCACGAAGGGACCGAACAGCTGTTCGGCACCTGGACCAACGTGATCGTCAACGGCCGGTTTGCCAAGGATTCGCCCTGGGTGTACTACGGCGACGTCTCCCTGCGAACGACCGAGACGGCGCGGCCGTTTCCACCCTCGGGACAGGAATATCAGGTCTCCAGCGTGATTACCCACGACGCCATCGGCTACCGCTTCGACGAGCATCACGCGCTGCATGTCGGCTACGCCTTCGCCTATGCCATACCGCCCCTGGCCCGCGAGCCCACCAATGAGAACCGGGCCTGGGAACAGTACACCTATGCCGCCACGACGCTGGCCGGCGCCTTCCAGTCCCGCTCCCGGCTCGAACAGCGCACCGTCAACGTCGGCTCCGGCACCGCCGTCCGCTTCCGGGAAATGTTGCGGTTATCCTATCCCCTGAACCCGTCCTGGTCCCTGGTGGGCTGGGACGAACTCTTCATCAACGCCAACACCGTGGACTGGGGACCGGTGGCCGGCTTCGACCAGAATCGCGTGTTCGTCGGCGTGGGCTACAAGTTCGATACCGCCTTCCGTACCGAGATCGGCTACATGAACCAGTACATCAACCGCGATCTGGTCTACGACCGCATCTTCAACGTGCTCTCGCTCAATCTGTACGTCGACGTACCGGACTGAGGGACAGCCGCCACCCCGACACCACCCAACCGCCTTCACTCCATGCCCAATACGCTACTCATCATCGAGGATGAACCCCTGCTCGGCAACGAGCTCAGCCGCCACTACAGCAAGGCCGGCTGGGAAGTCGAATGGGCCAACAACCTGGCCGAGGCGCGCCAGCTGCTGGAGGAACAGCATCTGGAACCCCTACTGGTGCTGTCCGACATGAACCTGCCGGACGGCAACGCCCTGGACCTGATGGAAACCTACAAGGGCCGGCTGCCGCACGGCGAGTGGCTGTTCCTGACCGGCTATGGCAGCGTGCCCGAGTCGGTCCGGGCGCTGCGCCTGGGCGCCTACGAATTCCTCGAAAAGCCCTGCGAAATGGACCGGCTGGATCTGGTCATGGCCAGCGCCGCGCGCAGCGCCCTGGCGCAACGGCGCTTGCTCGAACAGGCCGAGATCGGCCACCGCAAGTACTCGCCGGAAACCTTCGTCGGCAAGAGCGCCCGCGCCCAGGAGGTCCGGGACATGCTGGCGCGGCTGACGCATGTGCCCTTCAGCGCGATCATCATTGCCGGCGAGACCGGCACCGGCAAGGGACTGGTCGCGCGCATCCTCCACCATGGCGGCAAGCGCGGCACCCAGCCGCTGGTCGAACTCAACTGCGCCGCCCTGCCGCGGGAAATCCTGGAGTCCGAGCTGTTCGGTCACGAGGCCGGCGCCTTCACCGGCGCCACCGGCCGCCACCGGGGACTGATCGAGCAGGCTGACGGCGGCACCCTGTTCCTGGACGAGATCGGCGAGATGCCGCTCGACCTCCAGGCGAAACTGCTCAAGGCCATCGAGGACCGCAAGTTCCGCCGCCTGGGCTCGGAGCGGGAAATCAAGGTCGACGTGCAGGTGCTGGCCGCCAGCCACCGCAACCTGGAGGAAATGGTGCGCGAAGGCACCTTCCGCAGCGACCTGTTCCATCGGCTCAGCGTCTTCAGGCTCAACCTGCCGCCACTGCGCGAGGTCAAGGAGGACCTCGACGAGCTGGTGCCGCTGTTCGTCGCCGAGCTGAACGCCAAGGCCGGCAAGCAGGTGCGGGTCATCGCGGACAAGGTCTGGGCCGAGCTGCGCGCCCACGACTGGCCGGGCAACGTGCGCGAGCTGCGCAACGTGGTCGAGCGCTGCGTCCTGTTTGCCGATGGCCCCGTCTTTCCCGGCCAGTGGCTGCAACTGCCAAGCCGGCAGACGCCCTCGGGGCCCTTCATGCCGGGCGCGACGCCGGACGGGCTGTTCATACCGCTGGACGGCAGCATGGACCTCGACGACATGGACCGCTACATCATCGAGACCACGCTCAATCGCCATCACGGCAACGTCACCGGCGCCGCCCGCGCCCTGGGAACGACACGGGAAACGCTGCGCTACCGGGTGCGCAAGTACGGGCTGAAGGAGACTCCCTGAGGCCCGGCTTCCGGATGCGGGCTGCTGGTATAGTCTGAAGTCCCGGCGCAACCGCAAGGAGTCCTCACCATGTCCAAACGTCCTGCCGCCCTGCCGGCCATCCCGGCCGGCGTCGTCCTGGCACTGCTGCTCGGCCAACCGGCCGCACAGGCACAGAATTTCGCCCGTGGCCAGGAGCTCTACAACCACCACTGCCAGTCCTGCCACGAGGACCTGATGCACGCCCGCAACCGCAAGCTCAAGACCCTGGATGCCCTGCGTGGACGGATCCGGGACTGGGCCTCGCACACCGGCAACCCGTGGACCCGCGAGGAGATCGAGGACGTGCTGTACTACCTCAATAAGAGCTTCTATCACTTCGACCAGAAGCCGCTGTGAAGTCAAGCCCGAAAAGTCATCGCGTGGGATAGAATGCCGCCTTGCGGCGACCGGTCCCGTCCGGGGACACCCGGCCGCGACACCCTGGCAGCCACCCCGAGGCCATGCCGAGCAACCCACAAGAAGGACAACACATCATGAACAACCGCTCTGGAATCACTCGCCGCCTCCTGTCGGCATCCCTGCTGGCTTCCGTCATGCTGGCCGGCTGCAACATGACCCCCAAGCCGCTGACCCCCATTTCCGCCAACGATCCGGAAATGAAGGCGCTGGACGCCGACCGTGCCAAGTACCGCGAGAAGAAGGTGGCACTGATCGAGAAGGCCCTGAACCTGAGCTCGTCCGAGCATGACGGCTTCTGGCGCGAGTACTACGCCTACGAGGCCGAGCTCAAGAAAATCTACGACGAGCGCTACAGCATCATCCGCGACTACGCCGCCAATTACGACAACATGAACGACGACATCGCCGACAACCTGGCGCGCCGTTCACTCAAGATCCGCGACGACCGCAACGACCTGTTCCGCAAGTACTACGAGCGCATCAAGAAGGCCACCTCGGCCACCATCGCCGGCCAGTTCCTGCAGATCGAGAACGAACTCAACCTGCTGTCCGATCTCAAGATCAGTACCGAAACGCCAATCCTGCCGCGCGATGTCAATCCCGCAAGCGTCATGAAGAAGTGATGCCGGGCCGATCCGGCCAGCATGGGTAACGGCAGGCAAGGCGGCCTTCGAGGCCGCCTTCGCCATGACGGGCCGGCATCCCTGATCGCCCGGTTGCCATGACTCACGCACGAAGCGCCTGGCGCATGCCGGGCTGACGCCCCCACGTACGGCATGACCGCCCGGCAACCCGCATGAATCCGGCACCGGAGCCACCGCGCCGGACCATCATCCTGCTCGGCGCCAGCAACCTGGCGCGGGCTTTCCCGAAGCTGCCGGATCTGCTGCGCGGCGGGCTCGGAACACCACTGGACCTCGTCGTGGCGATGGGACATGGCCGCGCCTACGGCTCTTGGAGCCGGTTCGCGGGACGCGCCCTGCCCGGCATCCTCGACTGCGGACTCTGGCAGCACCTGGCGGAACGATCCGGCCAGACACCGCCGCTGGCCGTCATCGCCGACCTGGGCAACGACCTGGTCTATGGCATATCGGCGGAGACCCTGCTCGACGGACTGGAGACCCTCCTGCGCCGGCTTCGGCATCGCGGCAGCGACAGCGTGCTGATGTCACTGCCGATGGCCAGCCTGGCCCGACTGACGCCGCTGCGCTTCGAACTGGCCCGGCGCCTGCTCTTTCCCGGCCATCCGGCCGAATGGTCCGGCCTGCAGAATGAAATCGCCCGGCTCGATGCCGGCATGCGGGCCCTGCGCCAGCGCTACCGGACCGGCTGGGTGGAAACGCCGCCGGACTGGTATGGCTGGGACCCCATCCATATCCGCCGCTGCCGCCAGGCGGAAGCCTGGACCCGGGCATTCGGCCAATGGCAACCATGGCGCGACGGCCCCGTCGCCGCCCCCGCGCTGCGCTGGCGGGAGCGCCTGACCCTGCGCTGCCTGCGCCCGGCCGAACGCATCTGGCTGGGCCAGCGCCAGCTGACCCCGCAACCGGTGCGGAACGCCGACGACTACCGCCTCTACCTGTATTGACCGTGCTGCGCATCGCGCCCGGCATCGCCCTGCCGCTGACAGACATCGTGTTCACCGCCGTCCGCGCCCAGGGTCCGGGCGGACAAAACGTCAACAAGCTGGCCACCGCGGTTCAGCTGCGCTTCGACATCCGGGCCTCCAGCCTGCCCGAGGCGTACAAATGCGCCCTGCTGGAACTCGGTGACCGGCGACTGGCCCGGAACGGCACGATCGTCATCAAGGCCCAGACCCACCGCAGCCAGGAACGCAATCGCGCCGACGCGCTGGAGCGGCTGGTCTCGCTGATCCGGGCGACGGCGAAACCGGGCAAAATCCGCCAGCCGACGCGGCCCGGCCGCGCCGCCCGGGAAAGGCGCCTGAGCGACAAGAAACGGCGCGCCGACACCAAGCGGCAACGCACACGACTGGCCGATTGAGCGCCGCACGGCTATCTTTGCCGCTCGTATCGACCGGACCCCCGCGGTGCCGGTCGCACCCCCCCAACCTTCCAGCCGACAGGAGAAAACCATGGCCATACGACGCCGAGGCGGCCTCAACCACAGCAAGCTCGATCAGGTCGTCGCCAATGCCCGCCGCGATAAGGAGGAACGCGAGAAAGGCTACCGCGAGCGGGCGCTGAAGATGTATCCCTGGGTCTGCGGTCGCTGCACCCGCGAGTTCAACCAGCAGAGCCTGCACGAGCTGACCGTCCACCACCGCAACCACAATCACGACGACAACCCGCTGGACGGCAGCAACTGGGAGCTGCTGTGCCTGTATTGCCATGACGACGAGCATTCCCGCTACAACAACGCCGGTCTTTACGGCGACGATCGCCCCGGCAACGGCACCGGCACGACCCACAAGGCCTTCGCCGGTCTGGAAGCCCTGCTGAAAAAAGCCTGAAGCCGGCGCCGCCGTCAGACCACGGCCGCCTCGCGCGCGCTGCCGAGATAGCGGGACAGCCGGTCCTGCAGGCGCGCCATGTCCAGCGGCTTGGCCAGAAAATCGTCGACCCCGGCCCGCAGCGCGGCCTCGCGTTCCTCGGCCAGCACCCCGGCCGTCAGCGCAATGACCGGCAGATGGGCGAGATCGGCGTCCCGGCGAATCTCGCGGGTGGCCGTGAGGCCGTCCATGACCGGCATCTGGATGTCCATCAGCACCACGTCGAAACCGTCGGGCGTGGCACGCAGCCTGTCGAGCGCCTGCTGACCATCAGCGACCAGGATCGTCAGGGCGCCCGCCTGCTGGAGCGCCCGCGCCAGCACCAGCAGGTTGATGCGATTGTCGTCGACCGCCAGCACCCGCAAGCCCGCGAGCCGGGCACCGACCGGCGACGGCGCTGCAACGGGCACCGGCGGCGATTCCCCGTCGCGCGCGAAGGGGAGTTCGAACCAGAAAGTGCTGCCCTGGCCCGGCCTGCTCTCGGCGCCGAGGGTTCCCCCCATCAGCCTCACCAGCCGCTGGCTGATCGCCAATCCCAGGCCGGTACCGCCGAAACGGCGGGTGATGCTGGCATCGCCCTGGCTGAACGGCTGGAACAGGCGGGACAACGCCTCGGGCGCCACGCCGATCCCGGTATCCCGCACCTCGAAGCGCAGGCGCACCGCATCGTCGGCCGAGGCCTGGGGCAGGATCACCAGCTCGACGCCGCCCGTCGCGGTGAACTTGATCGCGTTGCCCAAGAGATTGATGAGTATCTGCTCGATGCGGCGCGGATCGCCCCGCAGGGTGCCGAGCGCCGTCGCGGCCGGCGAATTGACGCGGAAATCCAGCCCCTTGGCGGCAGCCGAATTCTGGAACAGATGACGCACCCGCTCCAGCACCGTCGCCACGCTGAAGGCCTGCACATCGATGCGCAGCTGTCCCGCCTCGATCTTGGAGAAGTCGAGAATGTCGTCGATGATGTTGAGCAGCGCGTCGCCCGCCTCGCCAAGATGCCGGACCATGGTCAGCTGCCCGGGCGACAGGGGCTCACGACTGAGCAGCTGCGCCAGCCCCAGGACAGCATTCATGGGCGTGCGGATCTCGTGGCTCATGTGGGCGAGGAACTGCGTCTTGGCGGCGCTGGCGGCGGCCAGCTGGGCGGTCCGCTCCTGGACCTTCTGCTCCAGCGAGAGGTTGAGCTCCCGCAGCGCCAGCTCGGCCTGCTTGCGCTCGGTGATGTCGTAGATGCAGCCGTGCCAGAGGATGCTGCCATCCGCCTCCCGTTCCGGCACGGAATCGCCGAATACCCAGCGCACCGCGCCATCCCCGCCCAGCACGCGATACTCCATCTGCCAGGGGGCCAGCGCCTCCGCCGAACGCCGGATCGAGTCGCTGACCGGCGCGAGGTCCTGCGGATGCAGGGTGGCGAAGACCGGGGAGGCATCCTCCCTGACCGCCGCCGGCTCGACCCCGTAGATATCGCGGATGGCCTCGCTGGCATAGGGAAAACAGGAGCTGCCGTCCGGCCGCAGCCGGTACTGGAAGATGATCCCGGGCACCCGTGCGGCCATCTTGCGCAGCCGGTCGTTCGTCTCCTGCAGCAACCGGGTCTTGGCTTGCAGCTCCTGCTGCGCCTGCTTGCGTTCGGTGATGTCGCTGACCACCCCTTCCATGCGCAGCGGCTGGCCGGCGGCATTCCGGTAGACGCGGCCCACGCCGAGTATCCAGTGCTCGGAGCCATCGGGCCAGACGACGCGGTACTCCTTCTCGTAGTGGATACCGCGCTCCAGGGAGGCGCGGATCGCGGCATCGACGCTTTCGCGGTCGTCCGGATGCAGGGCGGCCAGAAACCCTTCGTACCGCAACGGTCTGCCGGGAGGCGCGCCGAACAGTTCGCACATGTAATCGGACCAGAGAAGCACATTCGACGGGATGTCCCAGTGCCAGGTGCCCAGCCTCGCCCCGTCGATGGCCAGCATGAGCTTCTCCCGGCTTTCCCGGATCTGGCGCTCGGCCTGCTTGCGTTCGGTGATGTCGACATGGGTGCCGACCACTCGCACCGGATCGCCCCGCGAGTCGCGCTCGACGACCCGGCCGCGGCTCAATATCCAGCGGTAGGCGCCACTGCTCGCCCGCATGCGCAGCTCCAGCTCGTAATGCCCTGCCGACCGGAGTTCCCGCTGGATGCGGCCGATGACCGCCTTGCGCTCGCGACGCGACAGCAGGGCGACCGCATGCGGGAGAAGATTGCGG
This sequence comes from Methyloparacoccus murrellii, assembly GCF_054657115.1. Classification (NCBI taxonomy): domain Bacteria; kingdom Pseudomonadati; phylum Pseudomonadota; class Gammaproteobacteria; order Methylococcales; family Methylococcaceae; genus Methyloparacoccus; species Methyloparacoccus murrellii. The sequence goes on from NZ_BAAHXD010000042.1 coordinate 29,105, forward strand.
TCCCCCATCGGGCGCTCGTAGCCCAGCATCCGGAAGAAGGCATCGTTGGCATAGAACTCGCCGGTCACCGGGCTCCAGTCCCAGAGACCATCCCGGGTGGCTTCCATCGCCAGCCGCAACCGTTCGGAGGTCCTGACCAGCGCCTCGGTCTTGTTCTCCAGTTCCCGGGCCCGCCGGGCCACCAGCAGCTCCAGCTGATCCCGGTGCCGCTCCAGTTCCAGCTGGGCCTCCATGCGCTCGGTAATATCCTTGACGGTCCCGATCAGGCACCAGGCCTGCCCGTCCCGGCATTCGAAGCTGCCCCAGGCGTCGACCCAGCATATCTGCCCGTCCCGGGGCCGGATGATGCGGTACTGGTGATGCAGATTCTGCCGGCCTTGCGCCGCCAGCGTGAATTCGGCGGTGGCCTTGTGCCGATCCTCGGGATGCACCAGACGGCTCCAATTCTCGACTGTTCGGTCGAAATCCTGGTCGATACCCAGCACCTCGTCGAGCATGGGCGAACTGACCCAGCGCTGGGCCTGGATGTCGGTGACGTAATAGCCGAGCTGCGCCATGCGCTGGGCGACTTCGAGAAAATGGGTACGCAGCCTGAGTTCGGCCTCGGCCGCCTTGCGCGCGGTGATGTCCTCGAACAGCGTGTAGACGCCGGCCGGTGGCTGGTCATCCCCGGTGTCGATCGGGACCGACTTGATGTTGATCCAGGTCAGCGCCTCCCCCCGCGGGCTGCGGATCCCCATCACCACGTCGTTGACCGCCTGCCCGGTCCTCAGCGTCACCATGGCCGGATGCTCGCATCCCGGAAAGGGCGAGCCATCCTCGCGGACCGCATGCCAGCCGGAATCCGCCGATGTCCTGCCGCGCATCTGGTCGAGAGACAAGCCGAGTATCCGCTCGGCGGCGGGATTCGCGCCGACGATGGCGCCGACAGCATCCTGGATCACGATACCCAACGGTATCGAATCAAACAGAATGCCGCTTTCCGGATACAGGCATGGCATGTCTCGGGTAACTTTCGTTCGCAAGAGCACCTCGAAAGGGAGTTGACGTGGAGACGATCGCGATCGCGGGAACACAACCGTGCCCGGGCGCCCGGGCATGGCCACACATGCGGGAGGCCGCCGGCATTGCCTGCGGCTTGCCCGGATACCACCCGCCCAAGGGCACGGTACATAAGCCTTGCAGCTATTTATGCTGTAATTTTAGGCTGGAGGAAAAGGCGAAAGTTCTGCCAAATACTGACCATCGGAAATGGCGGATCCATGGCCGGAGGGCAAGTTGCCGCAAGGGCACAGCGGGCACGCCCCTCGGGCAGGCGCGCCGGCGCCCTGCGGAACCGGCGAGGACGACGGCAAAGTCCAGCACAGCCGGCGCGCCGGGCGGGCAATTCAGCCGCCGCCACCCCGCCCGCTCAATCCTTGACGCCGCCCTGGACCAATCCTTCGAGATAGTGGCGCTGGAGGGCCAGGAACAGCAGGATCACCGGCAGGGTGGTCAGCACCGCGCCCGCCATCATCAGTTCCGGGTCCTGGACATGCTCGCCCAGGAGATTGGCCAGCGCCACCGGCAGGGTGTGCCGTTCGCTGCCGGTCAGGACGATCAGCGGCCACATGAAGTCGTTCCAGCTGCCCATGAAGGTGAACATCGCCAGCGTCACCAGGATGGGCCGGCACAGCGGCAGCACCAGCGACCAGAAGATGCGCAGCTCCCCGGCGCCGTCGATGCGCGCCGCGTCGAGCAGGCTGTCGGGGATGCTCTGTGCGTGCTGGCGGATCAGGAAGATGCCGAAGATGCTGGCCGCCCCGGGAACGATCACGCCGGCGTAGGTATTGATCAGCCCCAGCTCCCGCAGCATCAGGAACAGGGGCAGCATGGCCGCCTGGCCGGGAATCACCATGACCGCCAGCAGGACGCGGAACAGCCGCTCGCGCCCGGCAAAGCGCAGCTTGGCGAAGGCATAGCCGGCCAGCGCGTTGAGCAGCAGCCGTGTATCGACATACCAGGGCATCGCCAACAACCGCCCCTCTACCTGACTGCTGGCCAGAATGCCGGGAAAAGCGTCCCCGGCCTCGGCCCGCCAGTCATCCAGCGGCAGCAACGCATCCAGGGCGGCGAATTCCGCTATCCAGGTGTTGCCCAGCTGGACGATATCCGGCAGTACCTGGCCGGCGTAGGCGGTCAACAGCTTCTCGTGCGCCGCGCTCCAGGGAATCTGCTGCACCTGCACGCGGACGCCGGGATGCCGGTGCTCGAAAGCCGCCATCAATGTCTGCACCGCCTCGCCCTCGCGTCCCATCGCCCACAGATGCAGGGTACGGTCGGCGGTCGGCTCGGAACAGGCCGCGAGCAGGGATAGCCATGCGCCGAGCATCAAGCCCCGCAAGGCCGCGGCTATTCGCCCATTCAAAGCAGGCAACCTGACTGACATTGGACTCGATCCCATCGTCGACCCAATAGGCTGGCCAAGCCTTTGCTCTCCCGCTTCAGAACCTGAATATCGATCATGGCAGTCACCACCACATCCTTATT
>NZ_BAAHXD010000043.1:0-31327 GCF_054657115.1 Methyloparacoccus murrellii
GATCACCTTCCTGCCGCAGGTCAGGGAGAATTTCGTCAGAATCCTCAAGGAAAGCCTGCTTCCCAGGATGATGGATAGCCAGCCACCCGCCTCGGGCGACTGTCCCGCCGCACGGAGGCTTCACGCCCACCCTCGGCCGGCTCCCGAGTAGCCTGCTGCCGGTTGCCGCCGGCCCGGCCCGGGGCAGTCGTCATCCGTGCACGCGCTGCCACGGCGGTGCCCATCAGCCGTCCCCCGCCTCGCCGATTCGGGCCTCGGCGCTGGCGTGCTGTCCCAGATTGTCGACCCAGGCGATGCGGATCAGGTCGCCGGGCCGGGCGTTGCCCAGGCGGAAGGCGAAGTAGGGGTTGCGCGAGACGGCGGTGGACAGCAGCCCGTGCACGGCCGGCCGGCCGTTGTGTTCGACGGTCAGTTGGGTGATGTAGTGGGCGGGCACCGGGCGGCCGGTCTGTTCGTCCGGACGGCGCCCCGTTTCCATGGGGTGCTCGATCAGCAGACGAACCAGCGTCTTGTCGCCTTGCGGTTTGGTGCGTATTTTGATGCCGGTCATGCGATGAATCCCCGAATCCGGATGGCCTGCAAGCTTAGCCCCCGACCATGAGCGACTCAACCCGATGGGATTCCCCCGCCTGCCTTGTCCATCGCCGGCATGTGCTGCGCCTGCTGGGCGGGTTCGGCCTGCTGCTGCCGCTGCGAACGCTGGCCCGTGCCGGCGGCCGGACGGTGCCGCCACCCGCACCGGCGGCCGGGGACTTCCGCCTGGCGCTCGCCACCGCCTTGCAGGGCCACGGCTGGACCGCCAGCGATCAGGTGTTGCTGGAGGTTCCGCTGCTGGCGGAAAACGGGGCCATCGTCCCGCTGACCGTCGAGAGCCGGTTGCCGGATACCCGGCGCCTGCTGGTCTTCGCCGAGCGGAACCCCGGTCCGCTGCTGGCGGAATTCCAGCTGGAAGCCGGCGCCGATCCGTGGCTGTCGTTGCGGGTCAAGCTCAACGACTCCGGTCCGCTGCTGGCCATCGCCGAGTCGGGTGGGCGCTACTACGGCACCCAGGTCGAGGTCAAGGTGATGGTGGGCGGCTGCGGCTGAGCCGCTTGCATCGGGATCGGCGGCGGCCGGGCCGGGTTGTGGCTATTCGCCGGCCAGCCAGCGTTTTATGCGATGCGCGATGGCCCGCCGGCGCAGGCGGGCCAGCAACTGCCGCATCGTCCTCAGCAGCGCCTTGCGTTCGCCTTCATCGGGCGCTCCGGCATACAGCCAGCCGGCATAGCGCGCGCTGAGCTCGCCGAAGCCGGCCGCCTCGGGGGCTCCCGCTGCCCCCATCCGGCGGGCAAAGCCCATGGGGGTCTCGGTCGGGGCGCGGGGCCAGCCGAGTGTTCCGTACAGCTGGCACAGGCGGCGGTAACGGATGGTCAGCGGGTCGGTGCGCGGGCGTTCGCGGTCGCGTCGCCGGAGCCAGAGCAGGAAGCCGGCCAGCGTCAGGCCGAGACCCCCGGTGAAGACCGACAGCAGACCCCAGACCGTATCCAGCCGCAGCCGTTGCAGCAGGGACTGCCGGCGGTCGTTGTCGTAGCCGAGAATCCAGCGCCCGACCAGGTAATCCAGATGGTCGAGCTTGATGCGCAGCAGCCCGAGCAGCGATTGCCGGCCCGACACCCGCCGCCCCAGCAGCGTTGCGAAGGCCGGGCTGTCGGGGAACAGTTCGGCGAAGCCCCGTTCGACCCGCTCCGGTGCCACGACGGCGGTGGGGTCGACGCGCCACCAGCCCGAGTCGTCCCGCCAGATTTCGGCCCAGGCGTGGGCGTCGTACTGCCGCACCGTCACATAGCGCTCCTGGAGATTGCGCTGCCCGCCCTGATAGCCCATGACCACCCGCGCCGGAATGCCGGCGGCGCGCATGAGGAAAACGAAGGCGCCGGCGAAGTGCTCGCAGAAGCCGCGCCGGGTCTCGAACAGGAAGCCATCGACGCTGTCGTCGCCGAGCAGCGGCGGTTCCAGGGTGTAGACGAAGGACTGGTGATAGAGGCGCAGCGCCTGCTCGACGATGGCGTCGGCACTGGCGCCGTCGCGCCGCCAGCTCCGCCCCAGCGCCAAGGCGCGGGCGTTGCCCCGGACAGGCAGCCGCAGGTAGCGCTCCCGCTCGGCCGGGGTCAGCATTGGTGGCGGCGCGCCGGGCTCGGTCCAGACGTCGTAGCTGATGCGTTCGAACAGCGCCTGGCGGTAGCGGAACAGATGCTCGCCGTTGCCGGCGATGCGGCCGTCGGCCAGGCGCGCCCGGTCCAGGGTGAAGATCCAGCGATGTTCGTGCGGCTCCAGCACGATGCTGTAGGCCGGCGTTCCGGCCGGCCGTGGCGGCGTGCCGGTGTTGGCCCAGCGATAATGGCAGTCGCATGCGTTGCTCCAGCGACGGCCGTCGAAGGTATCCAGTACCGTGCCGCGCCAGTACAGCGTTGCCGCCGGGGGAATGCCGCCGGGAAAGCCGGCCCGGAAGGCCAGTTCGGCCGAGCGCGCCGGCCGGCTGAAATCGCCCGGGCTCATGTCCTCGCCCATGCCGATCCTGGCTTCCGGCTTGTGCAGGGGCAGGGACCACAGCGGCGGCAGCCGCGGCATGACGACGAACAGGAAGACCAGCAGCGGCAGGGCCAGTCCCAGGGTGGTGGCCGCCGTGCGCAGGGGGGCCAGCGGTTGTCTGGCCAGCTGGTGTGGGTCGGCATGGACGGCGGCCAGCGCCGCGACGATCAGGTGGACCTGCAACAGGGCCAGCAGGGTGGCGGCGAAATCCTGGCGATAGAGCAGGAAGGCCATCAGGGCCAGCAGCGCGATGTACAGGAAGCGCTGGGCGCTGGCGGTGTGATAAAGCTCCAGCGATTTCAGCGACAGCCCGGCCATCAGCAGGGCGACATAGACATCCAGGCTGAGGCCGGAACGATAGGCCGCGGCGATGCCGGCACAGCTGGCCGCGACCAGCAGGGCCTTGACGGCGCGCCCGGGGAAGGCCAGCCGCCCGCGGTGGATCAGCAGCCGCCAGACGATGCAGCCGGCGCCGAGCAGGGACAGGCCAACGGGCAGGTCGCCGGCCAGCAGACCTGCCGCTGCCGCCAGCGCGGCCAGACAGTAGAGCAGGGCGGGGCGCGACAGCTGCGCCGCCGGCGCGCTCATGAAACCGGGCATTCCGCCAGCGCCCGCAGCACGGCGCGCAGATGCCCATCGCCCCGGTCCGGCTCGATGCGGGTGCCGGGCAGCCGCAGGCCGAAGGCCCGGCCCTCGGCGGTCAGGTCCAGCGCGTGCCGGCAGAGCCGCGACAGGCGTGTCTCCGGATCGGCCTCGCCGAGGGCGGCATAGTCCAGCCAGCGCTCGTCGCTCCGGTAATCCACCTGCTCGCGCACCAGCAGGCCATGTCCCGCGGCCTGGTGCTTCCAGGAAATTCGCGCCAGCGGATCGCCACGGACGTAGCCGCGCAGGCCGAGGAAATCGTCGCTGCCGGCGATCGGCTGGCCGCGGTCCTTGCTGCCGGTGCCGCCGGGGGCGGACGGTATTTCGCCGTCCAGGGGGCGCGGGTACACCAGCAGCTCGATGTCGAGGTCCAGCCAGGTCCAGCAGCGGATCAGGCCGTAGGGATACACCGACTGCACGCGCAGGCGGTCTGGCCGCTGGCGGCCGCGCCGGTGGGTGGGAAACGCGACGGCGGTCCGCAGCGGCTGTCCCGCGGCCATCGAGACCCGGGTGGCGGGCGCCTCGGCGAAGCCCAGCGCCAGTTGCTGCCGTGGACGGCTGGCGTCGAGTTCGAGCAGGCACAGGGCCGTGTCGCCGGCGAACACCGGTTCGGTTGCGATGTGGCGCAGGCTCAGCCCGCTCAGGTTGGCGAAGGTCTGATGAAGGGTCACGAACAGCAGCGCCAGCAGCAGGAAGCACAGGGCCAGCACCAGATTGTTCTGGAAGTTGGTGGCGCCGATCCAGATCAGGGCCGCGGTCAGCAGGTAACCCCCGCCTTGGCGGGAGGGCAGGACGAACAGGTTCCGCTGGTTCAGGCGGATTTCGCGGCCGGGCGGGATGCGGCGGTTCAGCCAGCGCTGGAGCCGGGCCCGCCAGGCCTGTCGGAGTCCGTCGGGCAGCCGGACCCGGGCGGGTTTCCGGGTGGCGTCGGCGGCCGGCATCAGCCGAGCACGTCGACGTGCTCCAGGAGGGTCCGCGCCGGATCGGCCGGACCGCCGCCGCGCATTTGCTGGCGCAGCCGGTGCGAGACCACCGGCGCGAGAACCGCCTGTACATCCTCCGGCAGCAGGTGCGTGCGGGCATGGAGCAGCGCCCAGGCGCGGGCTGTCTGCACCAGGCCGACGGCCGCCCGCGGCGACAGCCCCCACTGGAAGCGCCCGGAATGGCGGCTGAAGTCGACCAGCCGCTGCACGTAGTCGAGCACGCTGGCGGAGGCGTGGATGCCTGGCACGCACGCCTGCAGATCGGCCCACTCGCCAGGGCTGACGACGGCCTCCAGCGTGGTCAGCGTCGCGCGGGGGTTGAGCCCTTCCAGCAGGCGGCGCTCGGTGCCGGCGTCGGGAAAGCCCAGCGACAGCTGCATGAGGAAGCGGTCGAGCTGGGATTCCGGCAACGGATAGGTGCCGGCCTGGTGCAGGGGGTTCTGGGTGGCGATGACGAAGAACGGCTCCGGCAGCCGATGGGTCTCACCGTCGATGCTGACCTGGTGCTCCTCCATCGCCTCCAGCAGGGCGCTCTGGGTCTTCGGCGAACTGCGGTTGATCTCGTCAGCCAGCAGCAGCTGGGTGAAGACCGGGCCGGGATGCAGGCGGAACTGCTGCTTGCCGGGCTCGTAGATGCGCGCGCCGAGGATGTCGGCGGGCAGCAGGTCGCTGGTGAACTGGACGCGGGTGTAGGCCAGGCCCAGCGCCGCCGCCAGGGCATGGGCGAAGGTCGTCTTGCCCATGCCGGGCAGATCCTCGATGAGGAGATGCCCGCGCGCCAGCATGCAGGCCAACGCCAGGCGGATCGGTTCGTCCTTGCCCAGCAGCACCCGGCCGACGGCCGCGGCGATGCGTTCCGCGGCCGGGTTCAGGGCCATGCGCGCGGTGCCGGAAGGCCGGAGCGGCGGCCGGGCGGGCTCAGGCCGGCAGCCCGTGTTGCAGCAGGCAGGCAAGGTCCGCCATGCCGCGTTCCAGGTTGGCCTCGATCTCGGCCAGGGTGATCTCGCCCGGCTGCTTGCCCGCCGCCCAGTTGGCGACGACCGCGCAGCAGGCGTACTCCAGGTTCTGCTCGCGGGCCAGGGCGGCTTCCGGCATGCCGGTCATGCCGACCAGGTCGCAGCCGTCGCGCGCCATGCGGGCGATCTCGGCGGCGGTTTCCAGGCGCGGCCCCTGGGTGCAGCCATAGACGCCGCCATCGACCAGGTCGAGACCGGCCTTGCGGCCCGCCTCCAGCAGCCATGCCCGCAGACCGGGCGAGTAGGGCGCGGAAAAGTCGATATGCGTGACGGCCCGCAGGTTGTCCTCGAAGAAGGTCTGCGCGCGGCCGTAGCTGTAGTCGATCAGCTGGTCCGGGACCACCAGGCGGGCCGGCGCCATGCGCGAGGTGATGCCGCCGACCGCGGCCACGGCCAGGATCCGGCTGGCGCCCGCGGTCTTCAGCGCCCAGATGTTGGCACGGTAGTTCACCTTGTGGGGCGGGATGATGTGCGGATCGCCGTGCCGGGCCAGGAACACGACTTCCCGCCCGTACAGGCGGCCGAAGACCAGGTCCGCCGAGGGGTCGCCGTAGGGCGTGGTCAGGCATTCGCGCTCCTCGACGGTGAAGTGCTCCAGCCGGGCAAGGCCGGTGCCTCCGATGATGGCGATGAGGTTGGACATGGATGGATTCCCGGCTTGCTTGCCCTTGGCGGTTTCAGTAGACGGTGCGGCAGGCGTAGATGCCTGGCCAGTTGCGCAGATGGTTCTTGTAGTCCAGCCCGTAGCCGAACAGGTAGCGGTTCTCCGCCGTCAGTCCGACGAAGTCGGGGCGGCAGGGCTTGTCGCGGCCGATCAGCTTGTCGACCAGCACGGCGGTGAGTACCCGGCCGGCACCGGCTGCCTCGCAGTAGCGGACGATTTCCGCCAGGGTCAGCCCCTCGTCGAGAATGTCGTCGATCACCAGCACGGTCCGCCCGCTCAGCGGCAGGGCCGGCGTCAGCGTCCAGCGCATGGCCGAGCCCCGGGTCTCGCCTTGGTAGCGGCCGGCCTTGATGGAATCGAGTTCCAGCGGGAAGTCCAGTTGCAGCAGCAGTTCGCCAGCAAAGAAGATGCCGCCGTTCAGGACGGTGAGGACGACAGGATGGCTGTCCGCCAGCGCGGCACCGATCTCCCGCGCCAGCCGGGCGATGGCGGTGCCAATCTGCTCCCGGTCGTACAGACAGTCCGCTTCCGCGATGACGCGGCGGATTTCCTCGTTGATATCCATGGTGATTCAGGTTTCGTTGAGCGCGGCCACGCGGGCCGAAACGGCATGCCATTCCGGACTGGCCAGGAGGGCCGCGCGGTCCAGGGGGAAGCGGCCGCGCATGCGCGCCAGCCGGGTGGCGCGGGCGGAATCGCCGGGCAGGCCGGCCAGGGCTTCGAGCACCTCGGCGGCGGCGCCGGGCGCGTTGCACACCAGTACCATGTCGCAGCCTGCCGCCAGCGCCAGCCGGGCGCGGTCGACCGCATCGCCGGCATAGGCCGCGCCGGCCATCGAAAGGTCGTCGCTGAAGACGGCGCCGGCAAAGCCCAGGCGGGTGCGCAGGACGTCCTGGATCCAGTAGCACGAGAAGCCGGCCGGGTGCGCGTCGATCCGCTCGTAGATGACATGCGCCGGCATGACGCCTTCGAGTCCTGCGGCGATCAGGGCGGCGAACGGCCTGAGATCGCGCGCCTCGATGGCGGCGAGCGGTCGCCGGTCCACCGGCAGGGCCAGGTGCGAATCCTCGGCCACGCTGCCATGCCCCGGAAAATGCTTGCCCACCGCCGCCATGCCGGCACGGCGCATGCCGCGTGCGAAGGCGGTGGCCAGCCGGACCACCGTCTCCGGCTCCTGCCCGAAGGCACGGTCGCCGATGACCTGGCTGATGCCGCACTCCACGTCCAGCACCGGGGCGAAGCTGAAGTCGATGTCGAGGGCGCGCAGCTCCGCCGCCATCAGCCAGCCGGCCTGCTCCGCCAGTTCCGGATCGTTGGCCAGCGCATAACGGGCTGCCGGCGGCAGGCGGGTGAAGCCGTCGCGGAACCGCTGCACCCGGCCGCCTTCGTGGTCGACGGCGATCAGGAGGGCGGGGTTGGCGTCGCGGATCGCGGTTACCAGCTCCATCAGCTGGGCGGGTGACTCGAAGTTGCGGCGGAACAGGATCAGCCCGCCGGTGGCGGGATGGCGGAGGCGCTGCCGCTCCTCGTCGCTGAGGGACAGGCCCTCGACGTCGAGCATGACCGGGCCGGGCATCGGGTGCTGGGACATGACGCGCTGGTGCGGATGGAAAAGGTGACCGGCGGGCGGCGCGGGGCCGCCGCTATTGCTGCTGCTGTTCCTGGGCTTGCCGCCGCGCTTCGAAGGCGCGCAGCTGCTCGGGGGTGGCCTCGGCCTGGTGGCGGGACTTCCACTCCGCGTAGGGCATGCCGTAGACGATCTCCTGCGCCTCGGCATAGCCGAGCTCGAGACCCCGCTCGGCTGCGGCGGCGCTGTACCATTTGGCCAGGCAGTTGCGGCAGAAGTCGGCGAGGATCATGAGGTCGATGTTCTGCACCTCGGGGTGTTCGCGCAGGTGCCGGAGCAGGCGGCGGAAGGCGGCGGCTTCGAGTTCGGTCCGGGTTTGCGGGTCCATGGAACGGGTGGCGTGGGCTTGGCGGCGGCGGACAACCCGCTTGATGGCAAGCGAGCTGGGTTATAATGCGAAAAAGTATAGCGCAGTGTTACGGGCGTCCCGGGCATCCTTCCCGAACCCGCCCTTTCGCAGGGTCCTGCCGATCCGAGCCAATCCCCATCCCCACCCAAATTTCCCTGAATTAAGGGGCTTAATTCCCAGCATGAAATTACTGGTCGACTTTTTCCCGATCGTTCTGTTTTTTGCCGCCTACAAACTGGCCGATATCTACGTGGCGACCTTGGCGGCGATCGTCGGCGCGGTGCTGCAGGTCGCCTATACCTGGCTACGGACCCGCAAGGTCGAGACCATGCACCTGATATCCCTGGTGCTGATCCTGGTCTTCGGCGGCGCCACCTGGTTCCTGCGCGACCCGACCTTCATCAAGTGGAAGCCGACCGTGCTCAACTGGCTGTTCGCCATCGTCTTCCTGGGCAGCCAGTTCATCGGCCGGCAGCCCGTCATCCAGCGCATGCTGAGCGCCCAGATCGAACTGCCGGCGGAGATCTGGCGCCGGCTGAACCTTGCCTGGACCGCTTTCTTCATCGTCATCGGCGGCGTCAACCTGTACGTGGCCTTCCATTTCGAGGAGAGCGTCTGGGTCAACTTCAAGCTGTTCGGCATGCTCGGCCTGACCGTGCTGTTCGTCCTGCTGCAATCGTTCTACCTGGCGCGGCACATGCCCGACAGCGCCACCGAGGAGAAGTGACCATGCTGTTCGCCATCGTGTGCGAGGATGCTCCCGGCAGCCTGCCACTGCGCCAGGCGACGCGCCCGGCCCACCTGGAACGCCTGGAGGCCTTGCAGGACGAGGGCCGGCTGGTACTGGCGGGGCCTTTCCCGGCCATCGAGAGCACCGATCCCGGCGCGGCCGGCTTCACCGGCAGCCTGATCGTGGCTGAATTCGACAGCCTGGCCGCCGCGCAGGCGTGGGCCGGGCAGGATCCCTATCAACGGGCGGGCGTCTACGCGCGCGTCACCGTCAAACCCTTCAAGCAGGTATTTCCCCGATGACCGATCGTGTCGACAAGATCCGCGCGCTGCTCGAGGCGGCGCTGCAACCCCGTGAACTGGACCTCCATGACGACAGCGCCGCCCATGCCGGGCATGCGGGCGCGTTGCAGAGCGGCGGCGGCCACTTCTCCGTCTACATCGTGGCGGATGCCTTTGCCGGCAAGTCGCTGCTGCAGCGCCATCAGATGGTCTACCAGGCGCTGGGCGACCTGATGAGAACGGATATCCATGCCCTGATGATCAAGGCATTGACCCCGGAAGAACTGACCTAACCCTCAACCCAAGGAAACTGCATGAACAGATACTCCCTCGCTTCCGCCATCGCGCTGGCCTTGCTGGTGACTGGCTGTGACCAGGCCGGCGATCAGGCCCAGAAGGCCCCGCCCGCCCCTAACCAGGCCCAGAAGGCGCCAGCAGCAACCGCTGCCGATCAGGCCCAGAAGGCGCCTGCCGCACCCGAGGTCGTCGCTGTCGGTGAATCGGTGGCCATCGTCAACGGCAAGCCGATCAGCAAGGCCGCCTTCGAGATCCTCGCCGAGGAAGTCAACGAGCGCCGCGGCGACAACAAGGTTCCCGACGACAAGATCGTCGAGGAGCTGATCAAGCGCGAACTGCTGAGCCAGGAGATCGCCGCGTCGGGTCTGCTCAAGGATCCCAAGTTCGCCGCCAAGATCGAGAGCGCCCAGCGCATGCTGCTCTCCCAGGCGGCTGCCGAGGAGTTCATCGGCAAGGTGGAGGTATCGGACGAGGATCTGAAGAAGGAGTACGACCAGCGTGTCGGCCCGATGAAGAATACCGAGTACAAGGCCAAGCACATTCTGGTCGAGACGGAGAAGGAGGCCAAGGACATCATCGCCAAGCTCCAGAAAGGCGAGAAGTTCGACGCGCTGGCCAAGAAGCTCTCCAAGGATCCCGGCTCCAAGGACCGTGGCGGTGATCTCGGCTGGTTCAGCCCGCAGCAGATGGTGCAGCCGTTCTCCGAGGCGGTGATGGCGCTCAAGAACGGCGAAACCACCCAGGCCCCGGTACAGAGCCAGTTCGGCTGGCACGTCATTCAGCGCGAGGAATCGCGCGAGCAGGCGCCGCCGCCCTTCGACGCCGTCAAGGATCAGCTCAAGAGCATGATCCAGACCCAGAAGCTACAGCAGCACATCGCCGATCTGCAGACCAAGGCCAAGGTGGAGAACAAGCTGTCTGCCCAGACTGCCGCTCCGGCTCCGGCCGCCAAGCCTGCTGCCGCGGCTCAACCTGCCGCTCCGGCTCCGGCCGCCAAGCCTGCTGCCGCGGCCCAGCCTGCCGCTCCGGCTCCGGCCGCCAAGCCTGCTGCTCCGGCTCCAGCCGCCAAGCCTGCGACGCCGGCGGAGAAGCCCGCTGCCCCGGCCGCCAAGCCGGCGGCTCCGGCTCAGCCGGCCACGCCCGCGCACTGAGCCGCACAGACCAGACCGCGAAAAAGCCGGGCACGTCCCGGCTTTTTCATGTGTGGGGCCCGGGCGTTCTCAGAACAGGCTCAGCTGTACCGGCCCCGAGGCTGGCACCCGAAAACGCGAGCTGTCGAGATTGAGGGTAGCGGGCTGCAGGCCCAGTCGGCGCATGGCCCGGTAGATGCGCCCCCCGTGGCTGGCCCGGATCAGGTTCAGCACCTGTGTCCGGCGCTGCGGAGCATGGGCGACCAGCCACTCGTCGAACAGGGCGTGCAGTTCCAGCGGCAGGCGCAGCAGGCTGTAGCTGGCAGCGCTGGCGCCGGCCTCCGCGCCGGCGGCCAGCACGCGTTCGAGCTCGGCGTCGGTCAGGGCCGGGATCACCGGCGCCACCAGCACCGTCACCGGGATGCCGGCCGCGCTCAGGCGGCGCACCGTTTCCAGCCGCCGCGCCGGGGTGGCGGCGCGGGGCTCCAGACGCCGTGCCAGCGCGCGATCCAGGGTGGTGATGGAGATCTGCACCTGAAGCAGCCGCTCCCGCGCCATGCCGGCCAGGATGTCGAGGTCGCGCTCGATCAGGCTGCCCTTGGTCGTCAGGCAGACCGGATGGCGGAAATCCCGTAGCACCTCGAGGATCGCGCGCGTCAGCCGCATGGTCCGCTCGATCGGCTGATAGGGGTCGGTATTGGCGCCCAGCGCGATCGGCGCCACGCGATAGCCGGGCCGGCCGAGCGTCTCGCGCAGCCTTGCGGCCGCGTCTGGTTTGGCATGGAGCCGGCTCTCGAAATCCAGGCCCGGCGACAGCCCCAGCCAGGCATGGGTGGGGCGTGCGTAGCAATAGATGCAGCCATATTCGCAGCCGCGATAGGGATTCACCGACTGCTCGAAGGGCAGGTCGGGGGAGGTGTTGCGGCTGATGCTGCTGCGGGTCGTTTCCAGACTGACCGTTGTGCGCAGGGGCGCGCGCTCCTCGGGCCGCCAGCCGTCGTCGAGGGCTTCGCGGTGGGTTGCGGCGAAGCGGCAAGGGGGGTTGCCGAGGGCGCCGCGGCCCTTTGGCGATGGCGGTCGGCCAGGCGCGGGCGGGTCGCTCGGGGTGTCGGCGGTCATGGCGGGGCGGCGCAGGGTCGAGGGCGCGGCAGCCGCCGGGAAGGCGGCTGGACCGTGATATTATCCGCCATTTTCCGGCTGCCCCGGCATGCGACACGCCTCCGCTCTTTTCCTGATCGGTCCCATGGGTGCGGGCAAAAGCACCATCGGCCGTCTGCTGGCCAAGGCGCTGGATACGGAATTCGTCGACAGCGACAAGGAAATCGAGCGGCGCACGGGCGTCAGCATCCCGATGATCTTCGAGTACGAGGGCGAGGCGGGCTTCCGGCGGCGGGAGGCCGAGGTGATCCGCGAGCTGACCGAGCGCAGCGATATCGTCCTGGCGACCGGCGGCGGCTCGGTGCTGCTGCCGGAGAATCGCGCCCGGCTGCGCGAGCGGGGCTTCGTGGTCTATCTGCATTGCCCGGTGGACAAGCAGCTGGAGCGGACCCACAAGGATTCCAACCGGCCCCTGCTGAACACCGGCAACCCGCGCCAGCGGCTCACCGAGCTGTTCGAGATGCGCGAGCCGATCTACCGGGAGCTGGCCGACTGCATCGTCGACACCGGCCAGAACTCCAGCCGCAGCGTCGTCCGGCAAATCCTTCGTGCCCATGAGCGGGCCCAATCGCACGTTTCTGCCCATGAGAACCCTGAACGTTGACCTCGGCGATCGCGCCTATCCCATCTACATCGGCCAGCGCCTGCTGGACCAGCCCGCGCTGATCGCGCGCCATGTCGACGCCGGGCAGGTGATGATCGTTACCAACGCGACGGTGGCGCCGCTCTACCTGGCACCGGTCGAGGCGGCCCTGTCCGGCCGGCAGCTGGCCAGGGTCGTGCTGCCCGATGGCGAGGCCTACAAGAGCATGGACTCGGCCATGGCCGTCTTCGACGAGCTGCTGCGGCTTCGCTTCAGCCGCAGCGCGCACCTGATCGCCCTGGGCGGCGGCGTGATCGGCGACCTGACCGGTTTTGCCGCCGCCTGCTACCAGCGTGGCGTGCCGTTCATCCAGGTGCCGACCACCCTGCTGGCCCAGGTGGATTCCTCGGTCGGCGGCAAGACGGCCGTCAATCATCCGCGCGGCAAGAACATGATCGGCGCCTTCTACCAGCCGAAATGCGTGATCGCCGACATGGGCACCCTGGATACCCTGGCCGACCGCGAGCTGAGCGCGGGCTTGGCCGAGGTCATCAAGTACGGTCTCATCCGCGATCCCGGTTTCTTCGACTGGCTGGAAGCCAACATCGAGCGTCTCCTGGCCCGCGACCCGGAGGCGCTGGCGGTGGCGGTGGAGCGCTCCTGCCGCAACAAGGCCGAGGTCGTAGCCGCCGACGAACGCGAATCCGGCGAGCGCGCCACCCTCAATCTCGGCCATACCTTCGGACATGCCGTGGAAACCGGGATGGGCTATGGTGCGGTGCTGCACGGCGAGGCCGTGGCCATCGGCATGTGCCAGGCGGCCGACCTCTCGCGGCGGCTGGGCTGGCTGGACGAGGCCACGGTACGGCGCATCGTCGGCCTGCTGGAACGCGCCCGGCTGCCGGTCCGGCCGCCGGCCGGGCTGGATGCCGACGCTTTCCTCGAACACATGGCGGTGGACAAGAAGAATGTCGAGGGCCAGCTGCGGCTCGTCCTGCTGGAGCGCATCGGCCGTGCCACGCTGCCGATGGCGGTCGATACCGCCACCCTGCGCCAGACGCTGACAGGCTATGGCCGCGGCTGAGTGCCCGGCAGCCCCCGCATGACGCCGAGACCGGCCGGCTGTCCCGACCCTGACCCCTCTTGCTGACCCTTCCAGGATGCTCCGATGACTGTTCTCCTCAATGACTGTTTCCTGCGCGCGCTGCTGCGCCAGCCGGTGGACCGGACCCCGGTCTGGATGATGCGGCAGGCCGGACGCTACCTGCCCGAGTATCGCCGTGTGCGTGAACGGGCGGGCAGCTTCATGAGTCTCTGCACGACGCCGGAGCTGGCCTGCGAGGTCACCCTGCAACCCCTGGCGCGCTACCGGCTCGACGCCGCGATCCTGTTTTCCGACATTCTCACCATTCCGGATGCCATGGGGCTGGGGCTGGAATTCGTCGAGGGCGAGGGCCCACAGTTCCGTCACCCGCTGCGGACCGCGGACGCCATCCGCCAGCTGCCGATCCCCGATCCCGAGCAAAGCCTTGGCTACGTGACGGACGCCGTGCGGCTGATCCGCCGGGAACTGGGCGGCCGCGTGCCGCTGATCGGTTTCTCGGGCAGTCCCTGGACCCTGGCCACCTACATGGTGGAGGGCCGCAGCAGCCGGGAATTCCGCCGGATCAAGGGGCTGATGTACGAGCAGCCCGAGCTGCTGCATCAGCTGCTGGACCGGCTGGCCCAGGCGGTCGGACGCTACCTCGCCGCGCAGATCGCCGCCGGCATCGATGCCGTCATGGTCTTCGATACCTGGGGCGGCGTCCTGTCGCCGGCGCAGTACCGGGCCTTCTCGCTGGATTACGCCGCGCAGTCGCTGGACGGCCTGCCGCGCGAGCGTGCCGGGCGGCGGATACCCGCGATCCTGTTCACCAAGGGCGGCGGCCAGTGGCTGGAGGGCATGGCGGCGGCCGGTTACGACGCGCTGGGCCTGGACTGGACCACCGATATCGGCGAGGCGCGCGCGCGGGTCGGCGACCGGGTCGCCTTGCAGGGCAATCTGGACCCGCAGGCCCTCTACGCGCCGATACCGCGGCTGCGGGAGGAGGTCCGGGCCATCCTGGCCGGCTTCGGGCCGGGCAGCGGCCATGTGTTCAATCTTGGCCATGGTGTCTGGCCGGACGCCGACCCCGAGCATGTCGGCGCCATGATCGAGGCGGTGCACGAGTTCAGCCCGGCCATCCACGCCGCCGGCCGCAACGCCTGAGCGAGCGACCGGCCGGCCTGTCCGGCGGCCTCAGGGGGCTGCCCGTTCCCCGGCCTCGTCCGGGTTCGCCCCTTCCTCGCCCAGATCCGCCAGCGGCCGTATTTCCGCCAGCAGTTCCTCGCCGCCCGCCGGTGTCGGAATGCCCAGTGCCAGATGGCTCCTGCGGTAGCCGTACAGGAAATAGAAGGTCAGGCCGATCAGGCCCCAGACCGGGAAGACCAGCTGGGCCTCGGTCGGCAGGAAGATGAACAGGATCGCGCAGCCCAGCATGGCCATGGGGCCGACGATCCAGATGCCCGGCGTGCGGAATGGCCGGTGGCGGTCCTTTTCCTTGACCCGCAGGATCATCACGGCGATCGAGACCACGAAGAAGGCGAACAGCGTGCCGGAGTTGGAGATGTCGGCGAGCTTGCCCACCGGCAGGAAGGCCGCCGCCAGGGTGACGCCGGCGCCGGTGATCATCGTCACGATGTGCGGCGTCCGGAAGCGGGGATGGACGCGGCTGAGGACATCCGGCAGCAGCCCGTCGCGGGCCATGACGAAGAAGATGCGGGTCTGGCCGAACAGCAGCATCAGGATTACCGACGGCAGGGCCAGGAAGGCCGCGAGGCCCAGCAGGTTGCCCAGCCTGTCCCAGCCGATCTGCCGCAACACCAGCGCCAGGGCTTCCCGGGAGCACACCAGCGGCTGCTGGCCGGCCGTCGCGAGTTGCTGGCATTCCGCGGCCAGGGCCGGGGAGCCGGGCGGCAGGCCGGCACCGCTGGCGTCCGTCAGCGGCTGGGCGCCGATGGCGCCGATGGCGCCGGCCGACACCAGCAGGTAGAACACGGTGCAGATGCCCAGCGAGCCGATCAGGCCGATCGGCACGTTGCGCTGCGGGTTGCGGGTCTCCTCGGCGGCGGTCGAAACGGCGTCGAAACCGACATAGGCGAAGAAGATCGAGGCCGCCGCCGCCACGGCGCCGGAACCTCCCAGCGGCAGGAAGGGCTGGAAATGCTCGCTTTTCAGGGCCGGCAGGGCGATGAGGATGAACACGCTCAGGGCGATGATCTTGACCGCCACCAGGATGGCGTTGAAGGTGGCGCTCTCGCGGGTGCCGACGATCAGCAGCCCGGTCACGAACAGGCTGATGATCACCGCCGGCAGATTGATGAGGCCGCCGGCATAGGGGCCGTTGGCCAGCGCCATGGGTATCTCGATGCCGAGGGAATTGTGCAGCAGACCGGCGAAATAGCCGGACCAGCCGACCGCCACCGCACTGGAGGCGACGGCGTATTCCAGCACCAGGGCCCAGCCAACCATCCAGGCGATGAGTTCGCCCAGCACCGCATAGGAATAGGTGTAGGCGGAGCCCGACACCGGCACCATCGATGACAGTTCGGAATAGCACAGCGCCGCCACCGCGCAGACGAAGCCGGCGATGATGAAGGAGAGCATCATGCCGGGCCCGGCCTTCTGCGCGGCTTCCGCCGTCAGCACGAAGATGCCGGTACCGATGATGGCGCCGATGCCGAGCAGGGTCAGCTGCCAGGCCCCGAGCGAGCGGTGCAGGCTCTTCCTTTCGGCTGTCAGCAGGATGGCGTCCACGGGTTTAACGCGCCAGAAGATCATGATGGTTTCATCCTCGGTGGGTGAGTGGTTGAGCGGCGGGGAGTGTAACGGAATTGACACGGTTTCCCGAGCACCCGGCACGCGGTGCCGGGTCGGTCGCGGGTGGCCTGAAACCCATGCAAGATTTCAGCCATTTCTGGCCCGGGCCGGGGCGGATATTCCTGCATGAGCGGAGACGGCGACATGACCGATTTCGACCTTCCCATCGACCGGCACAGCACCGGCAGCGTCAAATGGAACCGCTATGCGGGGCGGGACATCCTGCCGCTGTGGGTGGCCGACATGGACTTCCGCTGCCCGCCGGCGGTGCTGGCGGCGCTGCATCGGCGCATCGCGCATGGCGTGCTCGGGTATGGCGAGCCCTCGGCCGGGCTGCTCGACGCGGTGACCGGCTACCTCAGGGCCAGCTACGGCTGGTCGCCGCCGCCCGAGGCGCTGGTCTGGCTGCCGGGACTGGTCGTCGGGCTGAACCTTGCCTGCCGGGCGGTGGGCGCGCCCGGCGACGCCGTGATCAGCGCCACGCCTGTCTACCCGCCGTTTCTCGCGGCGCCGAGGCTGGCGGAGCGGACGCTGGCCCGCGTGCCGCTGCGCCAGGCGGCGGACGGCTGGCGCTGGGACTTCGAGGCGCTGGAACGGGCGCTGACACCGCGCACCCGTCTGCTGCTGCTCTGTCATCCCCACAATCCGGTCGGCCGCGCCTGGACACCTGAGGAACTGCGGCAGCTGCTGGCCATCGCCCGCCGCCACGATCTCCTGATCTGTTCCGACGAGATCCACGGCGACCTGATACTCGAACCCGGGCGCCGGCATGTGCCGCTGGCCCTGATCGACCCGGCCTTTGCCGAGCGCATCCTCACCCTGATGGCCCCGTCCAAGACCTGGAACCTGCCGGGACTGGGCTGCTCCTTCGCGGTGATTCCGGACCCCGCGCTGCGCCGGCGTTTCCGGCGGGAGATGGCGGGACTGGTGCCACCGGTCAACGTGCTCGGGCTGACCGCCGCCGAGGCCGCCTATCGGGACGACGGCCGCTGGCGCGCCGACCTGCTGGCCTACCTGCGCGGCAACCGGGCGCTGCTGCGCGACTGGTTCGGCGACAGCCGGCGCCTGCGCTGGATCTGCCCGGAGGCGACCTATCTGGCCTGGATCGACGCCCGCGCCATTGACCCCGTCGACCCGCTGCCGGCCTTCGAGGCGCTGGGCGTGGGACTTTCGGATGGCCGGGATTTCGGCTGCCCCGGTTTCGTGCGGCTGAATTTCGGCTGCCGCCGCGCCCTGCTGGCGCAAGCCCTGGAGCGCCTGGCGCCGCTGCGCTGACGCGGCCATGCCAGCGCCATTTTCCCCCAATCCTCACCAAGACCCTGGGAGCAAGACCATGGAAATCGTTCAGATACCCGCGCTGGCGGACAACTATGTCTATCTGCTGCACGAGCCCGCCAGCGGGACGACGGCGGCGGTCGACCCGCCGGAGGCCGAAGGCGTGCTGCGCGCCCTGGCCGAACGGGGCTGGGTGCTGACCCATATCCTCAACACACATTTTCATGGCGACCATGTCGGCGGCAATCTGACGCTGAAATCGGTCACCGGCTGCCGGATCGTCGGCCACGCTACGGCGCGCGAGCCGATCCCGGGGCTCGACCAGCCGGTCGACGAGGGCGACTGCGTGCGGCTGGGCGACAGCGAGGCCCGGGTGCTGGCGGTACCCGGGCACACGGCCGGGCATGTCGCCTACTGGTTGCCAGCGACATCCCGCCTCTTCTGTGGCGACACCCTGTTCGGCATGGGCTGCGGGCGGCTGCTGGGCGGCAGCGCCGGGCAGCTGTGGGCCTCGCTGCAACGCCTGCGGCAATTGCCGGGCGACACCCTGGTGTACTGCGCCCACGAGTACACGCTGAACAACGGCCGCTTCGCGCTGACGGTGGAGCCCGGCAATCCGCGGCTGGTCGAGCGCCAGCAGCGGACCCGGGCGCTGCGCGAGGCGGGTCGTCCGACGGTGCCCTCGCGCCTCGCCGAGGAGTGCGACACCAATCCCTTCCTGCGTCCCGAAAGCCCGGCCATCCGCGCCAGCCTGGGGCTGGAAGGGGCGAGCGATCTGGCGGTCTTCAGCGAACTGCGCCGCCGCAAGGACCACTTTTAGCGTTGCTCGCCGGTTCGCCGGACGGACCGGTGGCGTGTCGTCGATACCATGGCATTCAAGCGCTTGCGTAAGCCAAACGAGGCCCAGTCCGCTATCATTGGCCGTCGATCGGCTGGCCCCGCCGCCAACCCAACCCAGATTCAGGAGAGCCCTCGATGGCCTTGTTGACCGAAATCGTGCAAGAGACCGCTGACAGTTTTGGCCTGGGCGACAGGGCGCCGGCCCTGGTGGCCGAGGCGCTCCGGCTGGTCTTCAACGAGCGCAACGGCGGTCTGCGCGGTCTGCTCGACCGCTGCGGGCAGGCGGGGCTGGGCGACCTGGCGGACAACTGGTGCGACAGCCATGCGGCCCTGAAGCTGCTGGACGGCGGGCAGCTGGAAAAGGTGGTCGGTGCCGCCGCCATCGCCGAGGCCGGCAAGACGTTGGGCATGGCCAATGCCCGCGTCAGGACCGCCATGGCCTTCGTCATTCCCCGGCTGGTAAGGCTCTTCGCGGCGGGTGGCAAGCTGCCTCGCGAGATGCCGTCGGCGGTACAGGCGTTCCTGCGCAGCGACGCGGCCAGGCCCAGGCCGCCGGCCGGCAAGCCCCGGACGCCGGTCACCTCCAAGCCCTCGCACGCCTGGCTGGGGTGGACCGTCGGCACGCTGGCCCTGCTGCTGACGGCCGGCTACAGCGGCCTGCAAATCCTCGGGAGCCGGGACGGCACCCCGCCGCTGGCACCGCCACCGCCGCCGCCCGCGGCCGCCATCGAGACGCCGGCCGCCCCGATGCCCGAACCCGAGCCCGGCAAGCCGATCGCCAGGCTGACCATCCGCAACGATGGCGGTCGCTTCGAGTACGCCGGCGAAGTCGGCGATGCCGGCATGAAGACCGCGATCGGCAACCAGTTGCTGACCTTCTTCGGCCAGGCCCGCCTGAGCGGCAACCTGGACATCAATCCCCTGGTCGGCGTGCCGCCCTGGTTTGCCAAGCTGGACCGGGTACTGCCGCAGCTGAACGTGCCGGGCACGGTTCTGCGCCTGGAGGGCAATACCGCCCGGCTGGGCGGCTGGCTGTCGGACCCGGATCGGGAAAGCGTGCTGAACAGCATCCGCACGGCGATGGGGCCCGGCTTCCGCTACGGCTACCTGGGTGACGAGACCCAGGAGCTGGCCCAGGAATCGCGCAGCCGTGCGCTCCAGTCGCTGGCCGCGCTGCCGCCCGCTTACCAGGGCCAGGATATCGTCGCCATCCTCAACCAGTGGGTGATCCTGTTTGCCGAGGACAGCGCGGCCCTCCCGGACAGCAGCCGCGAAGTGATCTACAAGGCCGCCGAGCTGATGCGGATCATGGCCCAGCCGGTGGTGTTCGAGATCGGTGGCCATACCGACAACCAGGGCAATGTCCATGCGAGCCAGAAGCTCTCCCTGGAGCGCGCGGTGGCGGTGAAGAATGCCTTCATCCAGGCCGGTCTGCCGGAGCCCATGGTGCGCGCCAGGGGCTATGGCGGCACGCGGCCGATCGCCGCGAACGACACGCCCTATGGCCAGTTCCGCAACCGCCGGATCGAGTTCGCCGTGCTGGAACCCTGCCTGACCAAGTCGGTCTGTGGCCTGCCGGATCCGGCGGCCATCCTCGAACCCCCGCCGGCACCAGTCCTCGAGCCGCTGGAAAGCCTGGAGCCCCTGCCCGAGGCGGTCAGCCCGCCGGTGGTCCGCGAAAGCCGGCCGGCTGCCGCGCCGGCCGAGGCAGCACCCGAGTACCGGCCCAGACCCCGGTCGCGTCCGCGCGATACCGGTGGAGAGTCCGCCGCCACCGGTTCGGGCCGCGGCGCGAGGCCGGCCAGCGGCGACGAGTCCGGGGCCAGACCGGCCGCTCCCCGACCCGCCCGCAGCAGCGCGACGCCCCCGCCGGGCACGCCTGGCAAGGGCACCGCCGGCAAGGCCAGGCCAGCCGAGACGAAGAAGCCGGCCACCAGCGCCGGCGGTGCCCCGGCGTCGACCACGGAGCCGAAGAAGACCGACGCGGCGGCGCCGAAGCCGAAACCCAAGTCGGCTCCGGCACCCCGCACGACCAGCCCCGGCAGCGTCCAGGATCTGTTCTGATGGCGGGTCAGGCCGGTCGGCGACCTGGCCTGGCTACGGCGGCATGGGGTGCGGGCCCGGCGGGTTTCCCGCTCCCCGTGTCGCTCAGGGAAGCGCGGCTTCCAGCTGGCCGGCGGCTGCCTCGCAGGCCGGGACCGCGTCCACCAGCGCCGGGTCGATCGGCGCGCCGGTCAGCTCGGCCAGGACCCGTTCCGCCACCAGTTCGCTGAACGGTTCGCAGGCCTTGGCCATCCGGCGCGCGGCCACCGCGAGCGGCTGGTCCTCGTCGATATCCTCCTCGGAAAAATTGCCGACCGCCCGGATCAGCTGGCCGGTGACCCGGCTCTGCTGGCGGTAGACCTGCTCCACATAGCGCGTGAAGGCTTCCGGCGTCATCTCCAGGGTTTCGCCCGAAGGTGTGTGCGCGACGATGGTCGTGCAGCCGGACAGCAGGGCCAGTCCGGCGCCCAGCAGGCGGCTTCGCATGACGGCATTTCCCCGGCCGGCCGGGGACGGGGATAGGGGCAGGTCTTTGGCCCTGTCCGGGCGGGGGCTCGATGGCGCATCTTGCGTCGGCTGGGGTCTGGGTCCGCGCGAGGGTGACGCTCCTGGCCGGATCCTCTGGCCAGCTCGGGTATCGCCGCCGGTCCGGCCGGGCGACAGCGCATCCGTCCGCTGCGGGCGGGTTGCGGGGGCGCCATCATACCGCAGCGGGTTTTGTGGTTTCATGTGGGCCTGCGGGCCAGCGCCCGTCTGCCCGCCAGCCGGTTTTTCCCACAGACATCACGCATGGTCGCGCTTTCGATACGACAACTCAGCAAACGCTTCGGCGAGCAGACGGTGCTCGATGCCATCGACCTGCGCATCGCGGCGGGCGAGCTGTTCTTCCTGCTGGGGCCGAGCGGCTGTGGCAAGACCACCCTGCTGCGACACCTGGCCGGTTTCCTGGTCCCCGACGCCGGTGCCATCTGGTTCGGCGACCAGGACGTGACCCAGCTGCCGCCGCACCGCCGCGGCACGGCGATGATGTTCCAGAGCTATGCGCTGTGGCCGCATCTGAGCGTCGCCGGGAACGTTGCCTTCGGGCTGGAGGAGCGGCGGCTGTCCCGGGCGGAGATTGCTGCCCGCGTCGACGAGGCGCTGGCGCTGGTGCAGCTTGGCGGGCTGGGCGAGCGGCGCATCCAGCAGCTGTCCGGCGGCCAGCAGCAGCGTGTGGCGCTGGCGCGGGCGCTGGTGGTGCGGCCGCGCTGCCTGTTGCTGGACGAGCCCCTGTCCAATCTCGATGCCCGGCTGCGGCTGGAGATGCGTGTCGAAATCCGTCGCATCTGCAAGGAATTCGGCCTGACGGCTGTCTATGTCACCCACGATCAGGCGGAAGCCCTGTCGATGGCCGACCGGCTGGCGGTGATGGTGGCCGGCCGGCTGGCACAGGTGGGGACGCCGCGCGAGGTCTACCGGCGACCGCTGGACCGGCGGGTGGCGGCGTTCATCGGCGAGACCAATCTGCTGCCGGCGCGGGTGCTGGCACGGGATGCGGGGACGGGCGTCGCCATGGTCGAGACCCCGGCCGGGCGGCTGCGGGCCACGGTCGGCGGGCACGGCTGGCAGCCCGCCAGCGGCGACAATGCCTGGCTGTCGGTGCGGCCCGAGGCTCTGCGCTGGCTGCCGGCGCCGGAGGCCACCGAGAGGCTGGCAGGGGTGCTGGCGGATGCCGTCTATCTCGGCGCCACCGCGCAATACCGGCTGCGGCTGGCGGACGACAGCAGCCTCGCGGTGATTGAGCAGAACCCCACCGACCTGTCGCGCGTACCCGGCGAGCACGTCGCCGTCAGCGCGGCGGTGGACGATCTGGTGCTGTTGCCGGACTGAACGATTCATCCGCGCCGCCCGCATGTCCACGTCGCCGCCACCTGCTGCCACCCGGGCCAGCCACGGCCGTGCCATGGCCGGGGTGCTGCTCGCGCTGCTGCTGATCCTGGGCGGTCCTTTCCTGTTGCGGCCGCGCGAGGCTGGCGAGGCGCTGCGCTACGACCGCCGGCTGGTGATCCTGTCACCGCACAACGAGCGGGTGCGGCGCGAAATCGGCCGTGCCTTTGTCGAGGACTGGAAGGCCCGCACCGGCGAAACGGTCTACCTGGACTGGCGCATCCCGGGCGGCTCGACCGAGATCGCCCTGTTCCTGAAATCCGAATTCGCCGGCGCCTTCCAGTATTTCTGGGAGACCACCCGGCACCAGCCCTGGACGGCGGCGGTCGCCTCGGCCTTTGCCGATCCCGGGACGCCGCCGCCCGAGCCGGCCGGGAGCCCGGACGATCTGGCCAGGGCGGCGCGACGGGCCTTCCTCGCCACGCCGGTCGGCGTGGGCGTCGATCTCCTGTTCGGTGGCGGCGCCTACGACTTCCACCAGCTGGCCGAGGCGGGCTACCTGGTGGCCGGCGACGCGGCCGCGGGTACCGGGCTCGCCGCCATCCGCACCGCCTATCCCGACTGGTTCGGGCCGGAAGCCCTGCCGGCGGCAGCCGGCGGCGAGCCGTTCCGCGATCCGGCCGACCGCTGGTGCGGGGTGGTGCTGGCGACTTTCGGCATCGTCTATAACCGCGACGTGCTGCGGCGGCTGGGCATCGCCAGCGAACCCGGGCAATGGAGCGACCTCGGCCAGCCCGGGCTGTCGGGCCAGGTGGCGCTGTCCGATCCCACCAAGAGCGGCTCGGTGGCCAAGGCGTTCGAGCTGATCGTCCAGCAGCGGATGCAGCAGGCCGTTGCGGCCGCCGCCGCGCGCGGCCGGCCGGAGGCCGACGGCATCCGCGAGGGCTGGCTGGCGGGGCTGCGGCTGATCCAGCGCATCAGCGCCAATGCCCGCTACTTCACCGATTCCGCCGCGAAGATTCCGCTGGAGATTGCCCGTGGCGATGCCGCCGCGGGCATGGCCATCGACGCCTATGGCCGGGCGACGCAGGAATTCGTGCGCCGGCCCGACGGCAGCAGCCGGGTCGGTTTCGCCACCCCGCTGGGTGGCACTTCGGTCAGCGTCGATCCCATCGCCCTGTTGCGTGGCGCGCCCGATCCCCGGCTGGCGACGGCCTTCATGCGCTTCGTGCTGTCGCCACGCGGACAGAAGCTGTGGGCCTTCCGTCCCGGCACGCCGGAGGGGCCGGTGGCCTCGGCCTTGCGGCGCCTGCCGGTGCGGCGGGATTTCTACACGGCGGAGAACCGGCGCTACCGCAGCGATCCCGACGAGCAGCCCTATCGGCAGGCCGAGCATTTCGTCTATCACGCCGGCTGGACCGGACCGGTGTTCGGCGCCCTGCGCTTCCTGATCCGGGTGATGTGCGTGGACACCCATGACGAGCAGCGGAGCGCCTGGCGGGCGCTGATCGCGGGCGGTCTCCCGGCTCCGGCGCTGGCCGCCTTCCACGATCTCGACGGGCTCGACTACGATGCCGTGCGCGACCGCATCGCCCCGGTGCTGCGGGCCCAGGACAAGGTGGCCGAGGTGCGCCTGGCGCGCGAGCTGACACTGGCCTTCCGCGAGCGCTACCGGCGCGCCCGGCAGCTGGCCCAGGGCGGGGAGGGGGGCCGGTGAGTCCGCGGCTGGAAAGGCTGGTGTCGGTGGCCGCGGCCCTGTTCTTCGGCCTGTTCTTCGTGCTGCCGATCTGGGGCACGCTGCGCGCGGCCTTTGTCGATCCGGCGGGCGGCCATACGCTGGCCTTCGTCGGTGAGGTCTTCCGCCATCCGCTGTATCGCGAGGGATTGGTCAATTCCTTCCTGATCGCCGTGCTCTCGACCCTGGGCTGCCTGATGCTGGCCTTGCCGCTGGCCGTGGCCTATGTCCGCTACACCTTTCCCGGCCGCACGCTGTGCAACTCCCTCCTGCTGACGCCCCTGATCCTGCCGCCCTTCGTCGGCGCCCTGGGCGTGCAGGCGATGCTGGGGCAGGCGGGGGCGCTCAACAGCCTGCTGACCGGGCTGGGCCTGATCTCGGCCGAACGGCCGATCGACTGGCTGGGCGAGGGGCGCCTGGCCGGTGTCGTGCTGATGAACGTCCTGCACCTCTATCCCATCGTCTACCTGAATGTCGCGGCCTCGCTCGCCAATCTCGATCCGGCCCTGGAGGAGGCCGCGGCCAACCTCGGCTGCCCGCCCTGGCGGCGGTTCTGGCGCATCACCCTGCCGCTGACCCTGCCGGGGCTGTTCGCGGGCGCCGCCATTGCCTTCATCTGGGCCTTCACCGAACTGGGGGTGCCGTTGATCTTCGATTACGCTCGCGTGACCTCGGTGCAGATCTTCAGCGCCATCAAGGATCTCAACGATAACCCCTTTCCCTACGCGCTGGTGGTGGTGCTGCTGTTCTTCACCACGCTCTTCTACGCCCTCGGCCGGCTGGCCCTGCGCGGCGACTGGTCCGGCGGCGGGGGCCGGGCGACAACGGCGCGCACGCCGGTGGCGCTGGCGGGCGCCCGGGGCTGGCTGTGCGCGGCCGGGTTTCTCGGCGTCATCGCCCTGGCCCTGCTGCCGCATGCCGGGGTGGTGCTGATGTCGCTGGCCGGCGACTGGTACCGGACCGTCCTGCCGCAGCCGCTCACGCTCGCGCACTACCGCGGCGCGCTGGGACACGAGCTGACGCTGACCGCCATCGCCAACAGCCTCAAGTACGCCTCGCTGGCGACCCTGCTGGACGCGGTGCTGGGCGTTGCCGTGGCCTGGGCGGTAGTCCGCGGCACCACCCGCTGGCGGCACTGGCTGGATACCCTGGCCATGCTGCCCCTGGCGGTGCCGGGCATCGTCATGGCCTTCGGCTACCTGGCCCTGTCGCGCGAGGGGCAGCCGCTGCACGGGTTGATGCTGGGCGAGGATCCGGTGCTGCTGCTGGTGATCGCCTATGCCATGCGGCGGCTGCCCTATGTGGTGCGCTCCGCCGCGGCGGGGCTGCAACAGGTCAGCCCGGCGCTGGAGGAGGCGGCGCAGAATCTCGGCGCTGCGCCACTGCGGGCGCTGTGGCGCATCACCCTGCCGCTGGTGGCGCCGAACCTGCTCGCCGGCGGATTGCTGGCCTTCGCCTTCGCCATGCTGGAAGTCAGCGACTCGATGATCCTGGCGCAGCAGACCGTTACCTTTCCCATCACCAAGGCCATCTATACCCTGGCCTCGGCCCTCGGCGACGGACCCGCCCAGGCGGCGGCGCTGGGCGTCTGGTCGATGCTGTTCCTGACCCTCACGCTGATCGCCGCCGGCCTGGCGCTGGGTCGCCGGCTGGGCGCCCTGTTCCGGGCCTGAGGCGCGCGGCTGGTTCCGGATGGCGAGGCTTTCGGTGGCAGCGAAATCGCAGCAGTATGGCGTGCAACGGCCGCTCCATTGGGATGATCGTCGACCGTTAAGACCCTCCAGCGCCTATCACGTCGACCACTCATTCGACAGCGATTCCGCCTGCTTGAGCACCAGCTCGACCGCATCGGCCTGCTGGTCGGGCGGGTACTTCCACTTCTGCAGGCAGCGCCGCACCAGAATCCGCAATTTCGCCCGGACGCTTTCGCGTACCTGCCAATCGACCGTGGTGCTGGCACGCAACTTTTCCGTGATCTCGATGGCGATCTTCTTCAGGATCTCATCACCCAGTTCGCGGACCGCGCTTTCATTGTTGGCCAGCGCGTCATAGAAGGCGATCTCGTCCTGTCCCAAACCCAGTGCCGCCTCGCGTTCCAGCACGGCCTGAAACTCCTTGGCCATCTGGATCAGCTCCTCGATGACCTGCGCTGTCTCGATGGCGCGGTTGTGGTACTTGCGCAGGGTTTCCAGCAGACGGTCGCCGTATTTCTTCTCCTGTACCACGTTGTTGCGCGCCCGTGCCTTGATCTCGTCGCGCAGCAGTTTTTCCAGCAATTCCACGGCCAGATTGCGGCTGTCCATCTGGCGCACGTCTTCCAGAAACTCGTCGGACAGCAGACCGATGTTGGGTTTGTCCAGCCCCGCCAGCGCGAAGATGTCGGCCACGCCGTCGGCAACGATGGCGTTGTCCAGAATCTGCTTCAGCGCGCTGTTCTTCTCTTCGGTGGAGCGCTTCTTGTCCACCGTGGTGAACTTGGTGATGGCCGCCTTGATGGCCGAGAAGAAGGCGATCTCCTTGCGCAGCGCGGCGGCTTCATCCAGCGTGCCGCACAGCGAATAGGCCTTGGCCACCGCCACCATGGTGTCGAGGAAACGCTGCTTGCCGTCCTTCAGGCCCAGCAGATGGTTGGCGCAGGGCAGCAGCAGTTGCATGGCGTGCGTCTCGAAGCCGCTGTAGTTGCAGCCGTGCATCATGCCGCGCACGATGTCCATCTTCTCCAGCAGCACCGACAGCGCTTCGGCCGCGTTGTGCGTCGGGTCGCCCTTGCCCTTGGCTTCGGTGTAGGCCTTGAGCGCGGCTTTCAGCTCATTGGCAATACCGATGTAATCCACCACCAGGCCGCCGGGCTTGTTCTTGAACACCCGGTTGACGCGCGCGATGGCCTGCATCAGGTTGTGGCCCTTCATGGGCTTGTCCACGTACATGGTGTGGCAGCACGGCGCGTCAAACCCCGTCAGCCACATGTCGCGCACGATCACCAGCTGCAGCGGGTCCTTGGCATCCTTGAAGCGCTTTTCCAGCCGCTTCTTCACCTGCTTGCTGTACAGGTGGGGTTGCAGCAGCGGCTTGTCGGCCGCTGAACCGGTCATCACGATCTTGATGGCCCCTTGCTCAGGGTCGTCGCTGTGCCAGTCGGGCCGCAATGTGATGATGGCGTTGTAGAGCTGGGCGCAGATGTCGCGGCTCATGCAGACGATCATCGCCTTGCCCTCCAGCGTCGCGCTGCGGGTTTCGAAGTGCTCCACCAGATCTTTCGCCACCTGCGCCAGCCGCGGCTCGGCGCCTACCAGCTTGGCAAGCTGAGCCCATTCGCTCTTGGTCTTCTCGCGGCTGGCGATGTCCTCTTCATCCTCGACAACTTCTTCCACCTGCGCGTTGAGCGCGTCGATCTCGGCCTGCTTCACATCCAGCCTGGCCAAACGGCTCTCATAGAAAATGGGCACCGTCGCGCCATCGTCCACCGCATCCTGAATGTCATAGATGCTGACGTAGTCGCCGAATACCGCGCGGGTGTCCTTGTCCTCCAGGGCGATGGGCGTCCCGGTGAAACCGATGAAGGTGGCGTTCGGGAGCGCATCGCGCAGGTGCTTGGCATAGCCGAACACGTACGTGCCCGTCCTGGTGTCTAGCCGTCCTTTGGTGCCGTATTGGCTGCGGTGGGCCTCGTCCGAAATCACCACGATGTTGGTACGGCCAGACAGCAGCGGGTGTTTGTCCTCCTCCTCCAGCAGTGCGAATTTCTGCACCGTGGTGAAGATGATCCCGCCTGCCTGACGCGAGGCCAGCATCTCGCGCAGTTCGTCACGACTGCCCGCCTGCACGGGCGTGGTCTTGAGCAAGTCACTGGCGGCGCAGAAGGTGGCAAACAACTGGCCATCCAGATCGTTACGGTCCGTCACCACCACCAACGTGGGGTTCTTCATCTCCGGCTGTTGCAGCAGCTTGCCCGCGTAGCAGGCCATGGTGATGCTCTTGCCGGAGCCCTGGGTATGCCACACCACACCCGCCTTGCGCGAGCCGGGCACGACCTCCTTGCCGTAGGTGGCCCGCTCGTCGCGCACCTCCAGCAAGCCCTTGTCGGTATCCTGAGACGCGATCACGGTGGCGCGCACCGCCTCGCGCACCGCATGGAACTGGTGATAGCCGGCGATCTTCTTGATTACCGCATCGCCATCCTGCTCGAACAGCACGAAATGACGGATGTAATCGAGGAACAGCGCCGGCGCAAAAAAACCGCG
The DNA here is from genome assembly GCF_054657115.1 of Methyloparacoccus murrellii. Classification (NCBI taxonomy): domain Bacteria; kingdom Pseudomonadati; phylum Pseudomonadota; class Gammaproteobacteria; order Methylococcales; family Methylococcaceae; genus Methyloparacoccus; species Methyloparacoccus murrellii. The sequence goes on from NZ_BAAHXD010000043.1 coordinate 27,927, forward strand.
CACCACGGTTTCCAGTTCCATCTGCAGGCGCGGCCGGTCGTCTTCGTTGGCGAGGGTGCGCCAGGGCAGCATGCGTTCGGCATTGGCCGTGAGCGAGCCGACACGGGCCGTCCAGCCGTCGCTCACCACCAGGGCGGCATTGCTGTTGAACAGGCCGCTGATCTCGTCCTTGTAGGTCTGCAACTGGTTGAAGGCATCCCAGACGTCGGTCTGTTCGTTGGCCGGGTTCTTCAGCTCGATCACGGCCAGCGGCAGGCCGTTGATGAAGACCACGAGATCAGGTCGCCGAGGCTGCTTGGTGCCGGCGACCGTGAACTGGTTGATGACCAGGAATTCGTTGTGCTGCGGGCTGGCAAAATCGATCAGGTGCACCAGATCGGTGACCTTTCTCCCCTCGCCCTCTGGGAGAGGGGTTGGGGGTGAGGGAGTGAACTCCACCGCCACACCCGAGAGCAGCAGCCGGTGAAAACTGCGGTTGCGCACCACGGCCTGCGGCTCGCTGATGGTTTGCACCACGTGTACGGCCTGCTCCAGCGCAACGGCAGGAATGTGCGGGTTGATGCGGGCCAGGGCCGCCAGCAGCCGGTCGCGCAGAATCACCTGCCGGTAATCGGCTCGTTCAGGGTTCGTGCCGTCGGGTGCAATGTCCGGCCCATGCACAAACTGCCAGCCGGTTTCCTGAAACCAGCTGATGCATAGGTCTTCGAGTTGTTGTTCGTTCATCATGGCTGTGCCAACTCCCTGATTTGTGCCAGCCACGCGGCAAAGAACGCACACTCGGCTTCGATCTTGGCCAGACCGATCTTCTGGGCAGCGATGGGGCCATGCCTGCGCTTGCGATAACTGGGGTTACTCAATTCACGCTCCAGATGCGCAGCAGGTTTGGTTTCTGGTCGATCGTTGATGTGCTCGGGTGACTCGGCAGCAGCACGCGCCGCCGCTAGTGCATCGCTTGCCGCCTGCCAGCCCGGCTCGACACGCGTCAATGTCGGCACATCGCTGAACAGCAGCGCCTCAAACTCATACGGCTGGATATAGGGGATGAACCGGCCCGGCTGGCAACCTGCAGCAGCCACAATATCTGCATGCAGCTCGCGCCGGAGCACGTCGAGTCTCTGACCGAGGTCATGCAGGGATCTCGATTGCTCAAAGCCAGGAAATCGCTTGTCGAGTTTGTAGAGATCAAATAGCGTTGTTACAACAGGCGCGCTTTTCTGGCGCAGGGTGTTGCGCAAATGCGGTTTCACCCGGTCATAGTTCAACGCGCCACCTCGATGTCCCGGTGAGGTTTCCACCATTTGCGGTTCAAGGTACAGGCCCACGCCATAAAAGCCGGGGGCCAACACATCGCGGACAAATTCTTCTTCGGTCTCGCCCTCGCAGACCACCACAACGCGGCTCATCGGGTTGGTCTCCCACCCAGCACATTGCGTTTCCACAATTCACCCAGGCTGTAATCCTCAGTCAACCAATCAGCCAACTCCTCGGCATCCAAACGTTTGAACACCGATGCGTCACCCTCGCGCTGAACCACCACCACGTCTTCCGGGTGAAAGTTGTTCAGCAACTCCACCGACTGTGTGGAAACGATCACCTGTTTCGACTCGGCAGCCTCTTTCAGCATCTCGGCCAGCAGGCTGATGGCAAAGGGATGCAGTCCCAGCTCAGGCTCATCAATCAAAATGGTGTCAGGCAGCAAAGCTTGCGGTTGCAGCAACAGCGTGGTCAGACAAATAAAGCGCAGCGTGCCGTCGGAAAGCACATGCGCTTTCCAAGGCGTGTCAGGTCGCCCACGTTCTGTCCACTCCAGTTCAATGAATTCGCTGGCTTCATCACGGAACACGAAATCGCCAAAAAATGGTGCCGCACGGCGTATCGTTTCAACAATACGGTCATAACTCGACTCGAATGAAGGTGTGGTCTTGAGCTTGCGCAGATAAGCGGCCAAATTTGCTGCGTCAGGTTTGAGGCGCAGGTTGTCATTGACGGCATGGATACGCTTGACGGTCGCTGTGTCGCCTGTGTCGTGGAAATGGTATTGCCTCCAAATCTGCAGCTTATCCAAAACGTAGCGGCTCACCGTGGCGCTCTGGCTGTTTTTGTCGGTTCGGATGCGCGCAGTGTCGTGCCCTGCGCCCAGCAAGTAAACCTTGGGAAAGCTATAACCAGCCCCACGAACGGTGGGTTCCTCACGCGAGAAGATCAGGCGGTTGTCTTGCGTGGCTTCCAAAGTCACGCGATAGCCGTTTTCAAATGAACCCGTGACGCCCACATTGGGCGAGAACTGAATCTCCAGCTCCATCTGCGGTGTCACTTTACTGCCGTAGTGCAGTAGCGCTTCCGGTCCGCCCCATTTCTGCACATCAAGGGGAAAGTTGTCACCCACCACCGAAGCCAGGAAGCGAAACAGCCCGATGAAATTGCTCTTTCCTGCACCGTTGGCACCAATCAGGACATTCAGCGGACGCAGCGCAAAGTTTTCCAGCTTGGCGATGGATTTGTAGCCTTTGACTGTGAGTTTCTGAATTTGCGTCATCCTTTGGACTCCAGAAAAGAAAATTCAATCATTCGAAAATCACCTGGCGACGTGCCACTGCGATGGCTAGCTTGAGGAGTTTTTCCAGCAGGCTGTGATCCGGCTTGCCATCGTCGCCTGCGGGTGTGTCATACCAGAGGGGACGAATCTTCAGCTTAAGCAATCGTGCTTCCTTTTGTGCCTTCTCTTGAAGCGTCGATGGTTTGCTCAAAAGTGCAAAGTGGTCCGGTATTTCAAAAGCAGCTTCATCTACTACAGACATGAAGAGATCGAGCGTCTTATCCTGCTCCAGACTGCAACCCAAGAACAGCAAGGAATGGCTGATGAAGATCTGCCGCAGCGCCCGGGGTAGCTGGTTTTGGAATGAAAGCGGCTCACCATACGCGGCCTGATATTGCGCCTGAGTAAAAACGTAAGTGTTTTCCTGCCGCGCATCACCATGCAACTTCAGAATGCAGCGCTCGCCGCGCAGCAGGCGCTGTACAAAGGCATTGCCCGGCTGCATGCCGTACATATAACCATCCAGTGCCTGACTGTGTTGCTGGAACAGGTCCTCGATCACCGAGTCAAAGTTTGTAGTGACGATGCAGCCGTGAGCCAATTCAGGCAACAACAAAACAGGACCTGCAATGGCGCCCGCACGTTGGCGAAACTCGGTCTTGATAAAGTGCTTTACCTGATCTGCAGCTGCTTCATGCAGCACCTGCGCCGCCTGCAAGTAATCGTATTGCGCCATCAAAGGCTCGATGTCCTGCACGTCCAAACCATCGAGCTTCTGTGCGATCTTGCGCAATGCCTCACCCCACATGGGGTAACCACAAGATTTTGAAAGACCTGCACCGACGAAAGGGGCAATTCTTCCTAG
>NZ_BAAHXD010000044.1:0-30859 GCF_054657115.1 Methyloparacoccus murrellii
CCGAGCCGGATAGGCACAAGGGCTGACTACACCGACATCCGTCCCATCCACCGACGGTGGATAACGGGGCGTCACCCCCAAGAATGGCCACACTTCGATTTTGTGTGTACCACGTCTTGTACCACCAAATCGAAAAAAGCCCTGTAGGGCCTTATTCTGCTGGATTCTCCACATTCTCGATAACCAGATCGAACTGGTGGAAATCTACGCGGAAAGCTCGGGCGTCTGGCGCGAGCGCAAGGCCATCATCGCCATGCCCGATCCCCGGGACAAGCGCTCATGAACGGCAACCGTCGTGCCGCTTGTCGGCGCTGGCCCCGGCCACCGCTGCGCCTGCTGGCGGGGCTGGCACTGTGCCTGGTCCCGTTGGCCACGGTGCTTGCCGCGGCCGTGCACCTGCAAAGCCTCGATTTCAACCTGCTGCCGGGTGATCGCCTCGAATTCGTGCTGGGTCTGGATGGGCCGGTGAGCACCCCGCGGGATTTCCAGACCGAGACCCCCAACCGGATCGTGCTCGACCTGCCCGGGGTCGGCAACGGTCTCAAGACGCGCGCGATGAACATCCAGCGCGCCGGTGTCCGCAGTCTCCAGGTGGTCGAGGCAGGCGGGCGCACCCGCCTGGTCTTCAATCTGGATGTCATGCAGCCCTATGGGATCCGCAATGCCGGCAACCGGCTGTATCTGACCCTGCAACCCGAGAGGACGCCCCCCGCGGGGATTGCCCGGCGCCCGTCGTCCGACCCGCTGGCCGGCACCCCGTCCGCTTATGCGGTCACCCGCGAGATCGGCAATGTCGATTTCCGTCGCGGCGAGCGGGGCGAGGGACGGTTGCTGATCACGCTGGGCGACCCCAAGGCCATGGCGGACATCCGCCGCGAAGGCCGCAAGGTGGTGGTGCGCCTGCCCGGCGCGACCCTGCCCGCGCGCCTGGTCCGCCGTCTGGACGTCATCGACTTCGCGACCCCCGTGCACTACATCGAGGCGCTTGCCGAAGGCGGTGGCGCCGGCATCGTCGTCACGCCGGTCAACGACCAGTACGAGTTCTCCTCCTACCAGTCCGGCGGGCTGCTGGCGGTGGAGTTCCGTGCCCTCACCGACAGGGAGCGGGATCAGGCCAGTCGCGGCAAGCCGATCACCTATGCGGGCAACAAGCTGACACTCAACTTCCAGGACATTGCCGTCCGCTCCGTCCTGCAGATCCTGGCCGACTTCACCAATGTCAACATCGTCGCCAGCGATACCGTCGAGGGCAACGTAACCCTGCGGCTGCAGGATGTGCCCTGGGACCAGGCGCTGGATCTGGTGCTGAAGTCCAAGGGGCTCGGCAAGCGCCAGGAGGGCAACATCATCCGCGTGGCGCCGCTGGAGGAGCTCAACAAGCAGGAGCAGGAAGAACTGGAGGCGCGGCAGGTGGTCGAGGAACTGGAGCCGCTGCGCACCGAGATCATCCAGGTCAATTACACCAAGGCGGAAGAGCTGAAGAAGATCATCCTCGGCGCCAGCGAGCGATCCGACAAATCCGTCACCGACATCAACCCGATCACCGGGCAGAAAACCACGGCGCGGACCACGGCCGTCGATGTCGGCCAGACCCTGCTTTCGCCGCGCGGCAATGTCACCACCGATCCGCGCACCAACCAGCTCATCGTCCACGAGACCAGCCGCAACCTGGAACGCATCCGCGACATGGTCGCCAAGCTGGACAAGCCGGTCCGGCAGGTGCTGGTGGAATCGCGGGTGGTGATCGCGACCAACGACTTCACCCGCGAACTGGGCGCGCGGCTGTCGCTGAACAGGGCGGGAGCGGTCAACGAATATTCCAAATACAAGAACGCCTACAACACCGATTACCCGATCACCCCGCCCGCCGACCAGGGCGGCGTCAGCGGCGATGCCCTGGTCGACCTGGCGTCCACCGCCGCCTCGGCCAGCGGGGGCTATTTCGGCGTGACCTTTCTCAAGGTCGGCGAATATCTCCTGGACCTGGAGTTGTCGGCGGCGCAGATCGACGGCAGGACCGAAATCATCTCGACGCCGAAGGTCGTCACCACCGATGGCGCCGAGGCCTACATCCTGCAGGGCCAGCAGATACCGTATTCGCAGAACAACGCCCTGGGCGCGTCCAACACGCAGTTCAAGGACGCGGTGCTGGAACTCAAGGTGACGCCGCACATCACGGCGGACGAGAACATCCTGATGGATCTGTCGGTCAAGAAGGACGCCGTGTCGGAGGCGCGCTACGCCAACAACAATCCGGGCATCGACAAGCGCGAAATCGTCACCAGCGCCCAGGTTTCCAACGGCGATACCATGGTGCTGGGTGGCGTTTTCGAGGGAGACAAGGTGGATCGGACCGACAAGGTTCCCTTCCTCGGCGACCTGCCGGGCGTCGGCTTCATGTTCCGCAAGAGCATTACCCGCGATAACAAGCGGGAGCTTCTGATCTTCATCACGCCCAAGATCGTCGGCTCGGAACTGGTCCGCCGCTGACCCCGGGGCCGGGGAGGGAGGGGCGGGAGGCGTCCCGGGGGACGCCTCCCGGGCCGGTTACTCGGCTGACTGGCTGTCGCGAGCGGCGGCGGGCTGGTCGGGCGCGGACGCGTCGGCCTCGGCCTCGCGCCGGGCCGGTTCGACGACCATCGGCACAGCCATCGGGGGGGACTCCGTGGCCTGGATTTCCGCCATCGCCATCGGCGCGGCATCGGCCACCTCCGGGGTGTCCAGGTCAGTCTCGAACGGGGCCGGCGCGGCTTCGGCCGTCGCCGCCGCAGGGTTGGCTGGCGGCCGCAGCGGGATGCGGCGGTCGCGCCGGCTGCGGTTGCGGCGACGGGGCAGCCGGCGGGATGATTCCGGCGTCTCCTCGTCGGCGCTCAAGGCCGCCTCCTCCGTGGATTCCGCCTCGGGCAGGGACGTGGCCAGGGTGGCAGCCGCAGTGTCGTCGATTTCGCTGGCGGCTTCCGCTGCCGTTGCCGCTTCCGGCGCATCGTCGTCGAAGCGGACCACGACATCCTCGGTCTCGGGAATTTCCGGCGCCCGGTCCTCGCCCGGCGCCCGCATGCCGCGATGGCGGGGTGAGCGGGAGGTGCGGATGCTCTGCTGCCACTCGGGCGCCGACGGCGTTTCGGGCCGGATTGCCGTCGCTTCGGCGGCCGTTTCGTCCACTGCCGCTGTCTCGCTTGCGATGTCAGGCGTCAGGCTGGCGGTCTCGCCATCCGCCATCGCCTTGCCGGGACCCGCTTCACCAGCACGCCCGGGTTCGCCCTCGCCGCGCCGTCCCCGGCGGCGGCGGCCGTTGCGGCGGCTACCCTCGCGCGGCCGGCGCTCGCCTTCCAGGCCGTCATCGAGCTGGCCGCCGGTCCCGGGCGAGACATCCTCAGCGGTGTGATCGACCGGGAGCGTCTCCTCCGCGACGGGCGCCAGCGATGTCTTGGGTTCTTCCCCGCGCCGGCCGCCGCGGGCCTGGCGTTCCTGACGGTCGGAGCGGTCGGAGCGGTCGGAACGGTCGGAACGGTCGGAACGGTCGGAACGGTCGGAACGGTCGGAACGGTCGGAACGGTCGGAACGGTCGGAACGGTCGGAACGGTCGGAACGGTCGGGGCGCTGCTCACGGTCCACGCGATCCGCGCGGCGCTGGGCGGGGGCTGGTGCCGGTCGGCGCTGGGTGGATGCTTGTGGTTCGACGGTTTCCAGCGGCGTCATGGGCTCGGGGCCTTCTTCCTCCACCCGGGTTCCGGTCAGGAGTGTGATGAAGCGCTTGAACAGGCTGCCACCGCTGCGTCCGGGGGCGGCCGGTGCCAGGCCGCGCTGGGGTACCGGCTGGTCGGGGAGGAACTCCTTGACCGCGGGCTCGACCGGGCCACCGCTGGACTGGCGGGTATAGTGGTCGGTTTCCACCGGCACCGGCCGGGCGATCTGGTAGCTGGGTGTCTTTTCGTCCTCGTCCCCCGCATCGGAGCCGCGCACGCGCTGGATGTCGTAGGCCGGTGTCTCCAGATGCCTGCTGGGTATGATCAGCACCGCGACGTTGTGCCGTTTCTCGATGTCGTTGACGCTCTGGCGCTTCTCGTTGAGCAGGTAGGTGGCCGAATCGACCGGCAGGTAGGCGATGACCTTGGCGGTATTCTTCTTGATCGCCTCTTCCTCGATGATGCGCAGCACCGACAGGGCCAGCGATTCCACGCTGCGGATGCTGCCCTGGCCGCTGCAGCGCGGGCAGGTGAGGAGGCTGGATTCGCCCAGCGACGGCCGCAGGCGCTGGCGCGACATTTCCAGCAGCCCGAAGCGCGAGATGCGGCCCAGCTGGATGCGCGCCCGGTCCATCTTTACCGCCTCGCGCAGGCGATTCTCGACGGCCCGTTGATTGCGGGCCGCCATCATGTCGATGAAGTCGATCACGAACAGGCCACCAAGGTCGCGCAGGCGCAGCTGGCGGGCGATTTCGTCGGCGGCTTCAAGGTTGGTGTTGAGCGCGGTTTCCTCGATGTCCCCGCCCTTGGTGGCGCGGGCCGAGTTGATGTCGATCGCGGTCAGGGCCTCCGAGTGATCGATGACGATGGCGCCGCCGGACGGCAGGGGCACCTCGCGGCAGTAGGCCAGCTCGATCTGGCTCTCGATCTGGTAACGGTTGAACAGCGGGACGTTGTCCTGGTAGTGGCGCGCCTTGTTGATGAACTGCGGCATCACCTGCTGCAGGAAACTCCTGACCAGCTTGAAGGTACCGGGGTGGTCGATGAGGATCTCGTCGATGTCGCCGCGCAGGTGATCGCGCAGGGCGCGGATGATGACGTTGCTCTCCTGGAACACCAGCAGCGGCGCCGGCTTTTCCCGTGCCGAGCGCTCGATGGCATCCCACAGTTGCAGCAGGTAGTTGAGATCCCATTGCAGCTCCTCCACCGATTTGCCGCCACCCGCGGTGCGGATGATCAGGCCCATGCCTTCCGGGACCTGCAGCGCGGCCATGACCTCGCGCATGTCGGTGCGGGTATCGCCCTCGATGCGGCGGGAGATGCCGCCGGCGCGCGGGTTGTTGGGCATCAGCACCAGGTAGCTGCCGGCCAGGCTGATATAGGTGGTCAGCGCCGCACCCTTGGTGCCGCGTTCCTCCTTCTCGACCTGGATCAGCAGCTCTTGGCCTTCCTTCAGGTATTCCTTGATGTCGCGGCGGCTGACTTCCTGCTCGGGTGGCAGGCCGAGATAGGCCGGGACGATCTCCTTGAACGGCAGGAAGCCATGGCGTTCCGAGCCGAAATTGACGAAGGCGGCTTCCAGGCTGGGCTCGACCCGGCTGATGACGCCTTTGTAGATGTTGGCCTTTTTCTGCTCCCGGGAAGGAACCTCGATGTCAAAGTCGTAGAGTTTCTGGCCATCCACCAGCGCGACCCGGAGTTCTTCCGGTTGCGTGGCATTGATCAACATTCTTTTCATTCACTAATCCTTTAGCGTCCCGAGGCAACCGATTCCTCCGGTCGCGCACAGCCTGCTGTCGTTCAGACACGGGGGCGGGGGTGATCGTCACCGACGGGGCCCTCTGCTGCGTGCAGCCTCGTAAATCCGGGTAGCTGCACCCACCGACGGGTTCGTCCTGGCGGGTGGATACACGTGTTGCCTCTCGGGTCGCGTGCGGCGCGCTCGTCATGGGTCGAGCGGTAAAACCCTTGTCTGTCGATGATTCGCTTTCCCGCCGCCATGCGCCGCGCCGCATGGCGCGCTCAGGTCGACGGAAGCACTGCGGGATTCAAACAGGTACAGACCGGGCTGATCCGGTCATGTGCCGGGGCCACAGCGGACTGTACATATCGGAATTCTTGGGGGAGGGTCATCCTGGTCGGGCAGCATGGCTTCACCCCCGCGAGAGAAGCGGATGCCGTTGTTTTCATGATTTTTCCGACCGGCGTCGCCGATGCCATGCAAACGTCACAACCCACCGCGCGCCACTATAGCAACGGGGAATGGAATCATCAATTTAATCCTTGCAGCTGTTATGATTTCCGGATGACAAACCCTTTGGCCAATGCGGCGGTGCAATGGATCGAGGTCGACGCCGAGCACGCCGGCCAGCGCATCGACAACTACCTGCTGACCCGTCTCAAGGGTGTCCCCAAGAGCCACATCTACCGCATTCTCCGGACCGGCGAGGTGCGCCGCAACGGCGGTCGCGTCAAGGCGCAGGATCGGCTGGATGGCGGCGATGTGCTGCGGGTGCCACCGATACGCCTGGCCGAGCGCGCCACCGAGACCCTGCCGCTCAACCTGCTCCGCGCCCGGATCGAGCCCCGCATCCTGTTCGAGGACGACGACCTCCTGGTTCTGAACAAGCCTTCCGGCATGGCCGTGCATGGCGGCAGCGGTCTGAGCTATGGCGTCATCGAGGCGCTGCGCGAGCTACGGCCCGCCGCCCGTTTCCTGGAACTGGTCCACCGGCTCGACCGCGAAACCTCGGGCTGCCTGCTCATTGCCAAGAAGCGCAGCGCGCTCAGGGCCCTGCACGAGCAGTTTCGCGAGGACGACGTCAACAAGGTCTACCTGGCCTTGCTGGTCGGCGCCTGGGCCAGGAATCGCCTCATGGTCGATGCGCCCCTGCGGAAGAATGTCCTGCAGAGCGGCGAGCGCCTGGTGCGGGTCGCGCCCGACGGCAAGTCGGCTATCACCGAGTTCCGCCGGCTGGAGCGCTATGCCCGGGCTACGCTGGTGGAGGCCCGGCCGGTCACCGGCCGCACGCACCAGATCCGCGTGCATGCCCGGCACATCGGGCACCCCCTGGCCGGCGACGCGCGTTACACGCCGGAGGAGGCCAACCGCGAGTTTCGCCGACATGGCCTCAAGCGCCTGTTCCTGCATGCGTGCCGGACCACCTTCCTGCATCCGCGCCGGCAGCAGCCCCTGAGCGTGGAGGCGCCGCTGGACGATGAGCTGGCGCAGGTGCTGCGGGAGCTGCCCCGGTGAGACCGGCCTACGATCTGATTGTCTTCGACTGGGATGGCACCCTGTTCGATTCGGTCGGCTGGATCGTCGACTGCATCCAGCGGGCGGCGCTGGCCAGCGACAGGGCCGTGCCCAGCGAGCAGGCGGCGCGTTCGGTGATCGGGCTCAGCCTGCAACAGGCGATGGCGGCGCTGTATCCCGGCTCGAACGAGGTCGAGATGCAGCGGTTCGTCGCCCACTACCGCACCCTCTACCACGCGCCCCCGGGCGCTTCCCTGCAGGTCTTCGCGGGCGTGTCGGAGCTGTTGACGGCCCTGCGCGCCCAGGGCTACAAGCTCGGCCTGGCCACCGGCAAGGCCCGTTCGGGCCTGGAGCATGCGCTTCAGGCGACCGGCATGGGCGGCTACTTCGACGCCACCCGCTGCGCCGACGAGACCGCCTCCAAGCCGCACCCGCGCATGCTGCACGAGTTGCTGGAGCAACTGAGCGTCCCGCGCCGGCGCGCGTTGCTGGTAGGGGATTCCCTGCACGACCTGCGCATGGCCCGCAATGCCGGCGTCGATGCCGTCGCGGTGAGCTGTGGCGCCAACACGCCGGAGGAACTGGCGGAACTCGCGCCGCTGGCCTGTCTCGAAGGCCCGAGTGCGCTTTACTCCTTCCTGAATGGATAGACCGATGTCCGACACACCCGCTGAACCCACATCCACCGGCAGCAACCGGCAGCCGGAAAGCCCGCTCTGGGAGCGGCAGACCCTGGAGAAGGTGCTCCTTGCCTCGGTGGAGGAACAGCGCCAGGCGCGGCGCTGGGGCATCTTCTTCAAATCCCTGCTGGCGCTCTACCTGGGCGTCGCCGCCTGGATGACCTTGAAGCCGCTGGATGGCCGCTCGGAGAGCGGCGGCCACACGGCGGTCATCGACGTCGCCGGCATCATCGCGCCCGGCCAGCTGGCCAGCGCCGACAATATCATCGAGGGCCTGCGCGACGCCGTCGACGACCGCAAGACCCGCGGCATCATCCTGCGCATGAACAGCCCCGGCGGCAGCCCGGTGCAGTCCGCCTATGTCTGGGCGGAAATCCGGCGCATCAAGAAGGAGAAGCCCGAGCTGCCGATCCATGCCGTCGTTGCCGACCTGTGCGCCTCCGGCTGCTACTACATCGCTTCGGCCGCCGACAGGATCTATGTCAGTCCCGCCAGTGTGGTGGGTTCCATCGGCGTCATCATGGGCAGCTTCGGCTTCGTCGACACCATGAAGATGCTGGGGGTCGAGCGCCGCATCATGACCGCCGGCGAGCACAAGGCCCTGCTCGATCCCTTCGCCCCGGTCGACCCGGTGGCCCGGCAGCACATGCAGGGTGTGCTCGGCCAGGTGCACCAGCAGTTCATCGACGCCGTCAGGCAGGGGCGGGGCCAGCGGCTCAAGGAAAATCCGCAGATGTTCTCCGGCCTCATCTGGACCGGCGCCGAGGGCATCACGCTGGGGCTGGCGGACGAACTGGGCGATACCCGCCAGGTGGCCGAGAAGGTCATCGGCGCGGAAAAGCTGATCGACTTCAATCCGGACGAAAACATGCTGGATCGTCTGAGCCGGCGGTTCGGCGCGGCGGTCGGCGGCGTCCTGCTGGAGTCGCTCATGGGTGGCCTCGGCGCGCCCCGCTAGCAGGTGCCGGCATGGCCAAGGCTTTCGACATCCTCGAGAGAAGGCCTGTTTACCGGGGTTTTTTCAAGCTCACGGCCTATCGTCTTCGCCATACCCTGTACGCCGGTGGCTGGAGCCAGCCGATCGAACGCGAGCTGTTCCACCGCGGCCGCTGCGTTGCGGTGCTGCCCTACGATCCGGCCACGGAGACGGTTCTGCTGATCGAGCAGTTCCGCATCGGCGCGGTGGCGGGCGCGGCAACGCCCTGGCTGCTGGAGATCGTCGCCGGCGCGGTCGAGCCGGGCGAAAGTCCCGAGGACGTGGCGCGCCGCGAGGCACTGGAAGAGGCCGGCTGCCGTCTGGACAGCCTGCTGCGCATCGGCGAGTTCTACACCACGCCGGGCGGCTGCTCGGAAAGGGTCACCATCTTCTGCGGGCTGGTGTCGCAGCCCCTGCAGCCCGGCCTCCATGGGCTGGCCGAGGAGGGCGAGGATATCCGCGCCCTGGTCGCCGGCTTGGACGAGGCACTGATGTGGGTGGAAAACGGCCAGATCGATTCCGCGGTGCCGGCGCTGGCGCTGCAATGGCTGGCCCTGAACCGCGCGCGTCTGTCCGCCGTGCGCGCGTGACCCGACATTGGCCCGGGTGCGGGATATGCCGCACCCGGGTGTGGCATATCCCGCAGTTCTGCCGCATGCGGTATGCGGCATCCTTGTAACCCCATGATATTCATGGCGGTTTTTCGGGGCATGAAATGTGCCTGTAGCAGGGCCTTAGTCGCTGCCGGACCGATGATGAGACACAATCTCGATAGCTATCGCGCCCCTGCCCACCGGTTTCCGCGGGCACTTTTGCTGCTGGGGGCCATGCTGGCCACCCGGGCGCAGGCGCTGACCGGCGGGGTATCGGCTGGCCAGCCGGCGACGCCGGCGGTCCTCGTGCAGGTAGGGCCGGATGGCACCATCGACCTGGAAGCCCGCTCCGTGCCCATCGGCCAGGTTCTGGAAGCCTTGGCGCAGCGCTTGTCGGTGCCCATCCATTACCAGGCGGCGCCGCCGCAGCCGGTTGCCATTGCCTGCCATGCGCGGGGGCTGGAGGCGGTGCTGCGCTGCGCGCTGGGGACCGGTGCCGATCTGGCCTTTGCCTATGCGGGCGGGGCAGGGGATGCTGATCGCCGGCCGGCCAGCGTCAAGGTGCTGGCTTCGACCTTCGACGAATTCCCGGCAACGGCCGGGGCGCAGGCCCATCCCGTCCCGGGCGAGGCGCTGCCTGCACGCGAGACGCCACCGCGGCTGGCTGCCGGCGAATCCCTGGATGCGCTGCTCGGCGACACGCACAACGCCGATCCCGAATTGCGGGCGCAGGCGCTCGAAAGGCTGCGCCAGGCGCCGGGCGCCGACGAGGCTACCCTGCGGGCAGCCTACCAGGCCGCACTGTCGGATCCGAACGGGGATGTGCGGGCGGAAGCCCTGACCGGCATGGCCCTGCTGGACGAGGAGCACAGCTTCGGGCTGCTGAGCTCCGCCATGCTGGATGGCGATGCTTCGGTGCGGCTGGCCGCGCTCGACAACCTGGAGCTGGATCGCCGCAGCCGTGCCATTTACCGGACGGCGCTGGGGGATCCCGATGAATCGGTCCGCGAACTGGCTGCCTTGAGACTGGGGCTGGAGTGACCGCCGCCTTGCCCGCCAACCGATCTGCCGAGGGAACGACCATGAACCGAACCACGGGTTTCCGCTTATCCGGCCTCGTCTGGCGCAGCCTGCTTGCGGCGGGCGCCGGTGCCTTGCTGGCCTCTCCCGCCTGGGCGCACAGCCTGCGCGGCACCCTCGGCACGGCGCCCGATGCGGTGGCCCAGTACACGCTGGACTGCTATCCGGTGGGAGGCTATGCCACCGAGGGTTTTGTTTTCAGCATCAACGCCCGGACTCGCAATCGCCCCTATACCCTCAAGGCCGTCGTCAGCAAGGGCAATGCAACTGTCGAGGCGACCGATCCGGCCAATGGCGATCTCAAGCCGGGTCTCACCCGGATACTCAACGGCAGGGACGGCACCTACCTGGTCAGTGTGGTCAAGGTGCCCAGCGGCGCCAAGCCCGCCAAGGGCAACATGGTGTTCGACTTCGAGCATCATTGCCAGGCCGCCAATGGCTTCCATACCGGCACGACCACGCCGACCAAGATCCAGATGAAAGCCGCCGGCCTGCATGCGTTTTCCGGCACCATCGGCGCAGGCTCCGCGGCGGTTGCCCGCTACCGGGTCATCTGCGCGCCGGAGGCGGGTCGCGCCACCGCCCGCTACGGCTTCCGCGTGAAGGCGGAAAGCAAGAATCGCAATTTCGGCGTGAAACTGGCGGTGGCCAAGGATGGGCTCACGGCCGAGGCCATCGACTACCTGTCCGGGGACAGCGCCGACAGCGGCGGCTGGACCTATCTCGAGGCAGGCGACGGCAGCTATGACCTGACGCTCGGCAAGATCGCCGAGGCCGGTGGGCCGACCAAAGGCAAGATGGTTTTCAAGGTCGAGAATACCTGCGAGTCCGTGGAGGCAGGTCTGAATTCGGCCATCTCGCTACCCATCAAGCGGTGAAAACCGGGAAACGATTCCTGTCCAAGGCCGGCGTCTTACGGGGCTGGTCTCCATAACGGCAATGAAGGCAAGTTCATGAAGAAAACCGCACTATCGGCAGGCCTGTTGTGCATCTGGCTGATATCGCTTGATGCTGAAGCGCATCAGCTCAACGGGCTCATCGCCAATGGGGCGACCGCCAACGCCCGCTACTCTCTGGTCTGTTATGACGATGGCAATGGCGCACCGGACAGATTGTTTTTCAACATCGAGGGAAAAACCTCTAGCGCGCCCTATACCGTATCCCTGACCGTGCGCAAAACGGTCGATGGCCAGGAGCTGAGGGCGGGACCCTTGGTCGACAAGGAAAACGGGGATGGCAAATCCAGCCCGTCAGGCTGGCTGTCGGGTGGGCCAGGCACCTACTACCTGGATATCGACAAGGTGGGCAGCAAGACCACGGGCGCCATGACGTTCAGCATTGATTATCATTGCGAGACCGCCGGTGGAGTTGATCACACCGGCACGGAAACACCTATTCGTCTCAAGGGTAATGATTCGTCCGGTCCCGTAGACCCTGAAAATCCCGAGAAGCCCGAAAATCCCGAGAAACCGGCAACACCCAAGTATTCCAAGCTGACCGGATCACTCGCAAAGCTCGGCATCGAGAAAACCTATGTGGCCAGCTGTGCCGCCAACCAGAAGGGTGCCACGGACCGTCTCTGGTTCCAGGTGCGTGCCGCAACCAAGAACCGGCCTTACAAGCTCCAGCTGGCGGTCAGCAAGGACGATCAGCTGGTTACCGTTACCGATCCTGTCAATGGCGACAGGGAATTCGGTGCATGGGATTCGCTCCCGGGTGGCGACGGCGAGTATCAGCTGAAGCTGGTGAAGGTGCCCGACGAGGAGGGCGGCAGCACCCGGGGCAACATGGCCTTCGCGGTGCAGTACAGCTGTGAATCGGCAACCGGCGCCAAGACCAGGACCAGGAACGCCAAGATCAGGAAATGAACCCGCCCGCCAGGCGTCGGGCGGCCCCGGGTCGAGGCCGGCGCCGGGTGGACCGATGTTGTCCATCGCACCCGTCGTCCCATACAGGATCACCATGGCCATGAAATTGAATCCAGGCACCAGTCTGCTCGTCTCCATGCTGTCGCTCCCCATCGCTCAGGCGTCCGAGCTCAAGGCCGGCGATATCGCGCCGCAGTGCGATCTGCACGCCCTGGCCAGCCCGGACCGGAAAGGTTTCGAGCAGTACAAGGGCAAGGTGCTCTACGTGGACTTCTGGGCCTCCTGGTGTGGTCCCTGTGCCCAATCGTTCCCGTTCATGAACAAGCTGCACCAGGAACTCAAGGGCAAGGGCCTCGAGATCATCGGCATCAACCTCGACGAAGAGGCGACGGACGCCGAGGGTTTCCTGAAGAAGACACCGGCGCAGTTCACCATCCTGGCGGACAACAGCGGCGAGTGCCCGCAGAAGTTCGGCGTCAAGGCGATGCCGTCAACCTATCTCATCGACCGCAACGGGGTCGTCCGGGAAGTCCATCTGGGCTTCAAGCCCGGCGAGGCGGAACAGTTCCGCGAGCAGGTGGAAGCCCTGCTGGCTGCGCGTTGACCGACACGCCGCCGCGCGTCTGCCACCGGTCTAGCCGCCGCCAGTCTCCCCGGGTCACGCCAGCCCGCCGATCATGAGCCGACTGCTGCCGCTGGCCATTCGCCGTGCCCTGCCGCTGGCCTGCATGGCCGCGCTGCTGTGCGGCTGCAGCCCGGTGCAGCCCTGGGAGCGCGGTACCCTCGCCAAACCGCACATGGCCCTCCAGCCTTTCCCCGTCCAGGCCGCGTTCCGCGAGCATATCTACGGCTCGCGCGAGGCCGCTTCCGGTGGCACGGCCTCCGCGGGCGGCGGCGGCTGCGGCTGTTACTAGCACGACCCCGGACGCCCGCCTGACGAATCCGCCGTGATCAAGACCCTCGTACGCGCCCTGCGGCAAGCCGGCCTGCGCCCCCGGGTGGCGGAGCCGTGCTTGCGTCTGCGCCGCCTGGCGGTTGCCGCCGCGCCGCCGGTGTCCCTGCCAGCGCCGCCGGCCACCGGTGAGCGCGCGGGACTCAGGGCCCTGACGGCGGCCGCCCTGGCGCTGCCCGGCCTGGCCCAGGCACCCGCCGCCACCGCCGCGCCCGGCGATGCCGCGTCGTTCGAGTACGGTTACTACAAGCAGACGCCCTGGAAGCTGCTGGGCGGACTCAAGAGCCAGTACAGTCCGCTGCAGGTGGACAACATCGAAGCGAACGGCATGATCACGCTGGAGGATCGCTGGAAGTTCGGCTTCAACTACGCCCAGGACACCTGGTCCGGGGCGACGCCGGTGGCCTCGGCGCCCTACGCGCTGGGTGGCAACAACCCCACGCCGGCAGGCGCCTCGCCGCTGATCCGCGGCAATGGCTCCATCCTCTATGACCGCAACCTGTCGCCCTACGCGCTGGACGAGGAAACCGCGACCTATGTGCCGGACAACCGGCTGGTGCAGACGGTGGCCTCGGCTTCGGTGGAAGTCCGCAACCAGGGCGATTTCCGGCTCGGCTACGAATGGGACGAGGCGGCGGTCAACGTGGGCGGCGGCGTTTCCCAGGAGCCGGACTACAACTCCGCCTTCGGCAGCCTCAATGGCCGGATGGACTTCAACCAGAAGCTGACCTCCGCCAACCTGGGGCTCAGCTACACCAACAGCGATATCTACGCCCTGATCAATCCGCTCTATGCGCCCTACGTCAACAAGTCCTACTACGCCAGCCGCGGGCAGATCCAGACCGAGACCGACGCCAACGGCGGGGTGACGCAGCATCTGACCGGCAACCGGCAGGACTGGGCGACCCACCTCAGCGTGGCGCAGGTGATGAACAAGGACCTGCTGCTGGAATCCGGCATCGGCTTCACCCGCAGCACCGGCTTCCTCGCCAATCCCTACAAGGCGGTGGACATGCTGTATGTCGACACCAACAGTGCGCCCTTCATCGGTCCCGACTTCGGCCTGCCGGACCTTTGGGCGCCGGTGGTCGAGGGCGTCATCGAGCGTCGCCCTGAGGAGCGTAATCAGGGCATCTGGGACATCCGCCTGGTGCAGTACGTCGACGCGCTGGATGCCTCGCTGCACGGCGGCTACCGCTTCTTCATCGACAGCTGGGGTATCTCGGCGCATACCTTTGATGTCGACTGGGTGCAGCCGATCGGCGAATGGTCGGTCACGCCGCGTTTCCGCTATTACTCGCAGAACGCCGCATCCTTCTACGAGCCCTATTTCCTGTTCTCCGGCGCCGCGCCGACCGCCCCCTCGGGACAGTTCAATCTGGCCGGCGTGCCGCTGGACGCCTATTCCAGCGATTACCGGCTGTCCGCCTACGGCGCCCTCAGTACCGGCGTGACCGTGGCCCGGCCGCTGGGCAAGGCGCTGGCCTTCGAGGCCGGATTCGAGTTCTACACCCACTCGGGCGATCTGCGCCTGGGCGGAGCCGGGCTCGGCAGCTGGTCGAACTTCGACTACTACCAGTTCAATGCGGCCCTCAAGGTCGACCTGTCGGCCGCCAGCACCGCCAGCCTGGATCTGGGCGACGACCCGCACGCGCATCATCACCATCACCACGAGGATCATCGCCAGCAGCACCTTGGCATGGATGCGCCTTCCGGCATCCTCTTCAACCATATGCTGGCCAAGGCCGGCGACACCATGGTCGGCGTGCGCTATTCCTACATGCTACAGCAGGGCGGCATGTACCAGGGCACCCGCCCCGTCGGCGACCTGGAGATCGTCAACCGGGGCTGCGGTCCCTTCATCAAGTGCACGTACAAGCCCAGGGAAATGGACATGAGCATGGCCATGCTGGACCTCATGTACGCGCCGACCGACTGGCTGACCCTGATGCTGATGCCGCAGTTCATGAGCATGGACATGCACCTGACCCGCCTGGACGGTGCGCCGCCACCCAGTCCGGAGGACATCCACGCCTCCCACGGCGGCAACCCCTTCCATTCCACCGGCGGCGTCGGCGACATCGTCATGGCCGGCATGGTCAAACTCCACGAGGAGCCGGGCCACAAGGTGCATCTGACCCTGGGTTTCACCGCACCCACCGGCAGCGTCAACGAGCGCGTCAACGGCAACTCCGAGTTCGAGCATTACGGCATGCAGCTCGGCAGCGGTACCTGGAGCATCTGGCCCAGCCTCAGCTACAACGGCTACGAGGGCGACTTCAACTGGGGCACGCAGCTCAGCACTCTGGCTCCGCTGGAGAGCTACAACGATTCCGGCTTCGCCTTCGGCACCCTGTTCCAGACCACCGCCTGGGGCGGCTACCAGATCAAGGACTGGCTGTCCGGCTCGCTGCGGGCGCTGTATACCTTCCAGGACGCCATCGACGGCCAGTACCCCAAGCCCTTCGTGCCCACCGGGCCCATGGACACCCCGCAGAGCTACGGCGGCCAGTATCTCGACATCGGTTTCGGCCTCAATGCCATGGTCATGTCCGGGGACTTCGCGGGCAACCATTTCGGCATCGAATGGCTGCAACCCGCCTACAACGACTACAACGGCTACCAGATGGAGCGCACCGGCACGCTGTGGGCCTCATGGGGTCTGTCCTTCTGATCCAGCGGCCGATCGCGAGCATCTGGCCGGGAGTGGCCGTTCCGGCACCTGGGCTGCCGCGATGACCCGCGGCGGGCCGGTCTATGTCGAGCAGGCGTTCAACGCCATGGGCTCGCCCTGCGAGATCAAGCTGTATGCCAAGACCCGGCCACGGGCCATGCACATGGTCCGGCGCGCCATTGCCGAGGTCGAGCGGCTGGAGGCCCGCTATTCCCGCTATCGCCCGGACAGCCTGCTGTCGGCCATCAACCAGATTGCCGCGACCGGCGGCCAGGTGCGCGTCGACGAGGAGACCGCCGGGCTGCTGAACTACGTCGAGACCTGCTACCGGGAGAGCGGCGGCCTTTTCGACGTGACCTCGGGGTTGCTGCGCCATGCCTGGCGGTTCCGCGACGGCAGGGTGCCGGAGCCGGCGACCGTCGCGACCTTGCTGGCGCGGATCGGCTGGCACCGGCTGCGCTGGGAGCCGCCGGTCCTGGCTTTTCCCGAGCCCGGCCTGGAGCTGGACTTCGGCGGCGCGGTCAAGGAGTACGCGGTGGACCGGGTCGCCGCCCTGTGCTGGGAGGCCGAGATCCGCCATGGCCTGATCAACCTGGGCGGCGACATCAAGATCATCGGGCCGCACCCCGATGGCAGTCCCTGGGCCATCGGCATCGCCCATCCGCGGCAGCCGGGCAGCTTCATCCGTACCCTGCGGCTGCAGCGGGGCGCCATGGCCAGCAGTGGCGACTACGAGCGCTGCATCGAGGTCGACGGCGTGCGCTACGGGCATGTGCTCAATCCCCGTACCGGCTGGCCGGTCCGTCACCTGGCGGCGGTCAGCGTGGTGGCCGACCTGTGCGTCGTCGCCGGCAGCGCTGCTACCATCGCCATGCTGAAGGAGGCACAGGGGCCAGCCTGGCTGGCGGAACTGGGGCTGGCGCACTTCTGGGTCGACGTCCACGGCCGCTCTGGCGGCAACTGGATGCCCGGCGCGCGCTAGCCGGCCTCCCGCATCAGCCTGCCGTGCGCGTCGCCGGCAGTCATTCCATCGGGGTCGAAAGAACATGACACGCATCCTGTCGTTTGCCCTGGCCGCCGCCCTGTTGTCCCATCCGGCCCTGGCCGACGAGATCAGGCCGGTACGGCCCGAACAGGTCGGCCTGTCCAGCGCCCGGCTGAGCCGGATCGGCGCGCTGGTGCAGCAGCACATCGATCAGCGCAAGATCGCCGGCGCCGTCGTGCTGGTGGCCCGCAAGGGCAAAATCGCCTACTTCGAGCCGCTGGGACTTGCCGATGCCGGCAAGCCCATGCGCCGGGACACCCTGTTTCGCATCGCCTCCATGACCAAGCCGCTGGTCAGCGTTGCCGTGCTGCAACTCTACGAGGAGGGGCGCCTGCTGCTGTCGGACCCGGTGGCCAAGTACATCCCGGAATTCGCCCGGCCCCGGGTGCTGGAAATGCAGCCGCAAGGCTCCGCTCCCGCCTTCCGGCTGGTACCCGCCCGGCGCGAACTGACGGTCAAGGATCTGCTCACCCACACCGCGGGATTGCCATATCCCTTCGTCTCCGAATGGTATCCGGGGAATCCCCTGTACCGGCAGATGCATGCCTTCTACGAGGAGGCCGGCATCAGCAGCGGGCTGTACGAGACCCAGGGCACCATCGGCGACATGGTCCGGCGGCTGGCGCGCTTGCCGCTGTCCCGCCAGCCGGGCGAGACCTTTGAATATGGCCTGGCCGCCGACGTGCTGGGCTACTTGGTCGAGGTGGTGTCGGGGATGAGGCTGGACGATTACCTGCGGCAGCGGGTGCTCGAGCCGCTGAAGATGCACGATACCGACTTCTTCATGCCGGACAGCCGGCAGCGGCGCCTGTCGGCACTGTGGAAGACCGACGGAAACGGCCGGTTGGAGAAGGTGCCCGACGGCCCGCAGCGGGAGGGTGATTATGTCTACTCCGCCAGCTTCCAGACCCGCGGGCCGAAGACCTTCCTGTCCGGCGGTGTCGGCCTTACCAGCACGGCCTACGACTACTACCGGTTCTGCCAGATGCTGCTGAACCAGGGCGAACTGGACGGCGTGCGCCTGCTCAGCCGCAAGACGGTGGAATTGATGACCGCCACCAACCAGATCGGCGCACTCAGCGCCACTACGCTGCACGACGAAGGCTGGAAATTCGGGCTGGGCGTGGCGATACAGGCGGACCGCTCGCACAACGTTGACAGCGGTGATATCGGCACATTCGAGTGGGCAGGCATTTTTTCCACACGCTTCAGCATCGATCCGCGAGAGCAGAAAATCACGATATTCCTGTCACAGACTCACCCGTTCCATTACCATTTTGATATCTGGGACAAGCTGCTGGTCCTCTCCAGCGCCAGCATTGCCGACTGAGGCCATGAGATCCGTCATGAAAACGAGCAAGATTGCCGCCGCCCGCGGATGCCTGGGCGCCCTGATGCTGGTCCTGCCGCTGGTGTGGCCGGCGACCGCGCTGGCGACGGCACCGCGCATCGCGCCCCAGCTGTTCGGCGAGGAGAGGATCACCGACATCGTCGGTTACCGGCTGGCGCCGGACAGCGAGGCCGAGAGCGCCGAGAGCGCCGAGAGCGGCCTGGCCGTGGCGCTTGTCACGGCGGCCTTCGCGGCGGCGGGCCAGGCGCCGGTGATCGATGTGCTGCCGTCCCGGCAACTGGCCCGGTATGTCCTGGAGCAGAACGAGGCGGCGGCCCTGATCGGTGGCCCGGGCGATCCCGGCGTCGCCGAAACGGCGGCGGACCGGCGGGTGGTGTTCTATCTCCGCGAGACCGGCGAGCCGCTCTCGCTGATCTTCAGCAAGACCCATCCACGTGCCGGTAAGCTGTTCGATGCCTTCCGCGATGGCCTGCGCCGGATTGTCGCCAGCGGCCGCTATCGGGAGCTGCTGGAGCAGCACGGCCGCGCGCCCGGGGCCGCCGCGGATGCCGTGGTCCGCCTGCAGCGGCTCGATCCCGGTTGGCCGTGAACGTCCTCCGGCGATGCCGGGTAGCGCGGGCCGTTCCCGTTTCCCGCGCCAGCAGGGATGAGCCGGGACGCGCGTCCTGCTGATCGTACCCATGCCGCTAGGTTGTCCACCGCTTGCCCGTCCCCTGCCTTCGCGGGTTGCCGCGGCAACCGCCAGGGGCAGGCGCGCGGGATGGCGGCGGGTCATGGCCTTGCTGGCCTGCTGCCTGGCGGTCAGCGGGCGGGCGGCGGAGGCGCCGGCGACCATCGTGTTTCAGTCGACCGACACGCCCCCCCTCTGGTCTCCCTCCCTGCCTGACGATGGCGTTGGCGGCGCGATCCTGCGGTTGCTGTCGGCCAACGCCGGGGTTGCCTACGCGCTCGAATACCTGCCGGTCAAGCGCTTCCGCCAGAGCCGGGCGCCCTATATCGTCGGCGACCCGGACATCCTCGTGCACAAGAGGCCGCGCGCCGTCCTTCCCATCGGCATTTTCCGCTCGGCATTCTTCTTTTACCGGCCGCATCACGATATCCACGCGCTTCCCGGCATCCGGGCGCTGCGCGGATGGACGCTGGGCGTCCTGCGCGGCACCCTGGAGAATCCGGCATATTTTCTCAGCAACGGCCTTCAGGTCGAGGAAAGCGATTCGATCGAGTCGCTGTTGCGCATGTTGAAACGGGGGCGCATCGATGTCTGCATCCTGGTTGACGCGGCCGGCCAGTACATGATCAAGCGGCTGTTTCCCGACGAACAGGACCGGTTTGCCGCGATCCCCATACCGGGATCGGAACGGCCCCTGGCGCTGATGATCGATGTCAGCCAGCCGGGAGCTCGAGCCGTGGCCGAGCGCTACCGTGGTGCGCTGCGCCGGACGCTCGAGAGCCGGCAATATGCCCGCATCCTCGAGGGCCTGTATGGCAAGGGCCGGATGCCACCGGATCTGCCCCGGCTGCTGCAGCGGTTCGGGCGGGCATACGCCACCGAGCAGGAGCGCTGAGTGGCATCGCGGGAGCAGGGCACCGCGCAACGGGCGCCACGCAAGCCGCGATCGCTGTTCGGCGACCTCACCCTGGCCCTGGTGCTGCTGGTCACCGTGGTATCGGGCCTGGGCAGCCTGCTCAACTATGTCTATTTCACCCGGCAGACGCAGGCGGCTCAGGAGGCCCGCGCGGGCGAATACGCCGAATACCTGCGCGACTCGCTGGAGTGGCCGCTGTGGAACATCGACGATGAGTTGATCAGGAAAATCGGCGACGCCTTCGCCTCCAACGCCGACATGGCGACGCTGACCATCCGCGACGATCAGGATCGGGTCGTCTACCGCCACGAAAATCCCGAGCTCCAGCAGCGCCGGCAGCGGATCGCCATCCGCCACCGGGGGCAGGCGATCGGCAGTGTCGAGTTCGGCATCTCGCCCGGTCTGTACCAGGCGCGCGACCGGCAGCTGCTGACGGCCAGCCTGGCCACCATGGCCTTGCTGGTGGCGGTGCTGTTGCTGGCGACGCGCTGGATCCTGGCGCGCCTGTTGCGGCAGCCGATTGCGGCCCTCGTGACGGCAACCAGTCACATGGTCGAGGGCAAGTACCAGAAGATCAGTCTGCCCGAGTCCTACCGGGAGTTCGCCGCCATCCTGGACGGCTTCCAGGCCATGTCGGATGCGGTGGCCAACCGGGAGGACAGCCTGCGGCGGAGCAACCGGCTGCTGGCCAGCGAGATGGCCGAGCGGAACCGTGCCCAGGAGGCCCTGCGCAGCAGCGAGCAGCGTTTTGCCAAGCTGATGAAGCAGGTTTCGATTCCGCTCTGCTATGTCAGCGAAGGCGGTGTGATCGAAGGCTTCAACGATCGTTTTGGCCAGGTGTTCGGCTACACCCGCGCGGAAATCCCCACCATGGAGGCCTGGTGGCGGCTTGCCTATCCCGATCCGGACTATCGCCAGGGGGCCATGACGACCTGGCGCGATGCGGTGCGCCGCGCCGCCGCGACCGGCGAGGACATCCCGCCGAACGAGTACCGGGTGACCTGCAGGAACGGCGAGGTCCGCATCATGGAGATCTCGGGCGTTGTCCTGGAGGACGACTTCCTGGCGACCTTCGTCGACATCACCGCCCGCAAGCAGGCCGAGGACGCCCTGAAACTGGCGTCGCACTATTCCAGGAGCCTGATCGAGGCCAGCATGGATCCCCTGGTGACGATCAGCGCCGATGGCAAGATCACCGACGTCAACCGCGCCACCGAGAAGGTCACCGGTCTGGCCCGCGAGCGGCTGATCGGCAGCGATTTCGCGGACTATTTCACCGAGCCGGAGAAGGCCCGCGAGGGTTATCAGCTGGCCTTCTCGCAGGGGTTCGTGACGGATTACCCGCTGGCCATCCGCCATGTCTCCGGGCATGTCACCGCGGTGCTCTACAACGCCAGCGTGTTCAACGACGAGGCCGGCAACGTGCTGGGCGTGTTTGCCGCCGCCCGCGACATCACCGAACGCCTGAAGGCCGAGACGGCGGTGCTTGAACTCAGTCTGCGCAACCGGCTGATCCTGGACTCGGCGGGGGAGGGCATCTACGGGCTGGATAACGATGGCCGCTGCACCTTTGCCAATCCGGCCGCCTCGCAGGCGCTGGGGTTCGGCGTCGAGGAACTGATCGGGCAATGCAGCCACGCCCTGTTTCACCACAGCCGGCCGGACGGCCAGCCCTATCCGCTGGAGGATTGCCCGGTGCACGGGGTCTACCGCAGCGTGGCGCCGCATCGTGGGGTCGATCTCTTCTGGCGCAAGGACGGCAGCAGTTTTCCGGTCGAGTATGTCAGTTCGCCGATCATGGAGCGCGGGAAGATCACCGGCGCGGTGGTGATCTTCAGCAATATCACCGAGCGCCGGCTGGCCGAGGAGAAGCTGCAGCAGAGCGAAAACTCCCTGGCCGAGGCGCAGCGTATTGCCCACCTGGGCAACTGGGAGCTGGATCTGGTCCAGGATCGGCTGGTCTGGTCGGCGGAAATGCTGCGGATTTTCGGCATGTCGCTGGACGAATTCGGTGCAACCTACCAGGCGTTCCTCGACCGGCTGCACCCCGAGGATCGCGAGCGGGTCAACCAGGCCTACCTGGCCTCCCTGGCCCCGGATGGCCATTTCGACATCGAGTACCGCATCCTGCGCCAATCGGATGGCCAGGAACGCTGGATCTACGCCTGCTGCGAGCATGCCCGGGATGGCGAGGGGAAGGTGGTGCGCTCCATCGGCACGGCGCTGGACATCACCGAGCGCAAGCAGGCGGAGCAGGAGCTGTGCCGCTACAAGGACCATCTGGAGGAGGAGGTACAGCAGCGTACCGCCGAGCTGGTGCTGGCGCGCAACGCGGCAGAGGGGGCCAACCGGGCCAAGAGCGTGTTCCTGGCCAACATGAATCACGAACTGCGTACGCCGCTCAACGCCATCCTCGGCTTCTCCAACCTGCTGCGCAAACAGTCCGGCCTCTCGTTCGTGCAGTGCGATTATCTCGACATCATCCGCCGCAGTGGCGAGCACCTGCTGACACTGATCAACGATGTGCTGGAAATGTCCAAGATCGAGGCCGGCCGGGTGCAGATCGACAGCGCGCCGTTCGACCTCGGCGGCCTGGTCCGCGATGTGGCCGACATGATGCAGGTGCGTGCCCAGGAGAAAGGTCTGCAACTGCGGGTCGAGCAGACCTCCCGGGTACCGCGCTACATCCGTAGCGACGAGGCCAGGCTCCGCCAGGTCCTGATCAACCTGGTCGGCAATGCGATCAAGTTCACCCGCGAAGGTTCGGTTGTCGTCCACCTGGGCGTCCGGCCGGAGACCGGGGCGGAACGCCTGCTGATCGAGGTCGAGGACAGCGGTGTCGGCATCCGCCCCGAAGACCAGCCCAGAATCTTCGAGGCCTTCGTGCAGCTGGGCGAGGATGCCTCGCAGAAGGGCACCGGGCTGGGGCTGGCGCTGACGCGTCAATATGTGGAGCTCATGGGGGGACATGTTCGGGTCGATAGCATCCCTGGCCGGGGCTCGCGGTTCGCGGTCGACTTACCGCTGGAGCGGGCCGATGTCCCCGCCGGCGACGCGCCTGCGGCGCAGACGGCGCGCGAGGTGGTGGGACTCGCGCCGGGCCAGCCGGTTCGGCGCATCCTGATCGTGGAGGATCAGCAGGAAAACCAGCTGCTGCTGGCCCGGCTGATGCGGGATCTCGGCCTCGAGGTCAAAATCGTCGAGAACGGCGCGCTGGCGGTGGCCCTGTTCCAGCGCTGGCGCCCGCATCTGGTCTGGATGGACCGGCGCATGCCGGTGATGGACGGTATCGAGGCCACCCGGCGCATCCGTCAGCTGCCCGGCGGGAAGGATGTGAAAATCGTTGCCGTCACCGCCTCGGCCCTGGCCGAACAGCGCGCCGAGATGCTGGCGGCCGGCATGGACGATGCCATCAACAAGCCCTATCGCTTCCACGAGATTTACGAATGCCTCGCCCGGCAGCTGGGCGTGGCCTATGTCTATGCCGATCCCGCCCCCGCCGCGTCTGCCGCGCCCACGCCGGCGCTGACGGCCGATCGCCTGGCCCGGCTGCCCGAACCCTTGCGGCATGCGTTGCGGGAGGCCCTGGAAAGCCTTGAAAGCGAGCGCATTGATGCGGCCATCGCCCAGGTCGGCGAACATGATGCCGAGCTGCGCGACCAGCTGGCGCAACGGGTGGAGAACTTCGATTACCCGGCCATTCTCAACGTTTTGTGACCCCAGAGGACCATTTCGGCAATGAACAGCAAAGGACGCATCCTGGCCGTCGACGATACCCCGGCCTCCCTGAAACTCCTGAACGATCTGCTCAAGGCGGAAGGCTACGAGGTGCGCTCCGCCATCAGCGGCGAACTTGCCCTGCGCGCCGCGGCGATCGATCCACCCGAGCTGATCCTGCTCGACATCCGCATGCCGGACATGAACGGCTTCGAGGTCTGCCAGCGTCTCAAGGCGATGCCGGAGACCCGCGACGTGCCGGTCATCTTCGTCAGCGCCGTCACGGAAACCGATGAAAAGGTGCAGGGGTTCGAGTTCGGTGCCGTCGATTTTGTGACCAAGCCCTATCAGCGCAACGAGCTGCTGGCGCGGGTGCGCACCCATCTGGAGCTGAATCGCCTGCGCAACCATCTGGAAGAGCTGGTGCAGCAGCGTACCGAGGCCCTGCTGGCCAGCGAACAGCGCTTGCGCACCAGCCGGCTGGATTCCATCGCGGCGCTGGCGGCGATGGTCGAGCTGCGCGATCCCTACACCGCCGGCCACCAGCGGCGCGTCGCCGAGCTTGCCGTGGCGCTCGCCCGGCAGCTGCAACTGCCGGAGGCGCAGGTCGAAGGCATCCAGCTGGCCAGCGTGGTCCATGACGTCGGCAAGATCCGGATTCCGGCCGAAATCCTCAGCAAGCCGGGTCGGCTCACCGAACTGGAGTTCGCCCTCATCAAGCAGCATGCGCAGGCCGGCTACGAGATCCTCAAGACCATCGATTTCCCCTGGCCGATTGCCCGCATTGTCCAGCAGCATCACGAGCGCCTGGACGGCAGCGGCTACCCCGACGGTCTCCGGGGCGATGCGATTCTGCTGGAATCCCGCATCGTCGCCGTTGCCGACGTGGTCGAAGCCATGCATTCCCATCGACCCTACCGGCCCGGCCTCGGCATCGAGGTCGCGCTGGACGAAATCGCCAAGCATCGTGGCCAGCTCTATGATCCCGACGTGGCCGATGCCTGCCTGGCGCTCTTCCATGAGCATGGCTATACGCTGGCGCGCTAGCATCCTGGCTAAGTCCCGGGTTTTTTGCCAGCCTCTGCGGCCTGACAGGCGTCGCAGCTGAGTGGTGGCGACGTTGTGCGAAAAGGCACCTTCTCTTGACCTGTCCCCCTCAGAGCCTGCTCAAGGTCTTCTGGGCAAGAGCGCGTCGCCGAAGCTGGCGAAGGTCTCGGTCGATGACATGAATCGGCATGTGCCGGCCGGTTCTGGTTCCGGGAACTGGGAGTCTGTCGCGATCCCGTTCGCGGCCTTCGCGCCGCAGTTCCAGTCAATCAGCCTAACGCTGTAGTTTGTGGCAGCTGGATGTAATACAGCGATCCCGTGAGAAGTTATGCCTCATTCCACATCAACTTCCCCTCAGCCCCTTGGGTTCTAACCCGTTTCCATGGACGGTTTTAAAAGGGCAGAAAACGTCTTGTCCTGCCTGGCCACGCTACGGCGCATTCCGGGATTGTGGAACCGTTCGATGTCGTCGAACCGATCCGCCCTTGCTTCATCGCGAGTTCGATACAACGGGTGGCTGACGCGCTCGCGCTTGAGCATCCCGAAGAGGCCCTCGCAGGCAACCTTGTCACCACCATGCCCCACTGCACTCATGCGGCAGATCAGCGTATTGCGACTCAGGAAGCGCAGGTCGTCGCCGCTCACAAACTGACAGCCGCGGTCCGAATGCAGCATCACTGACTAGCCCGCTGGCGCTGCCAGACCGCCATCTCCGCCGCGCGCATCACCCTATGGCGGTCCTGCCGGTGGTGTATCGATCAGCCGATCACCAGCTTGCCGTACAGGTCGAGCACCACGCACAGGAAAAACCTTCCTTTCTGCGTCGCGACCAGCCTTGAAGACCGTCCGCCGCCATCAGACGCGCAACGCGATCGAGACGGACACGCTCACCCTCGTCGAGCAGATCCTCATGCATACGCGGCGCGCCAATCACGCCGCGACTGCCCTCGCGGATGTGGCGAAGACGGCTCAGCCGACGCACAGTCTCCTGAGCACGCGGGCTGGGTGTGCGCCTCTCCCAGGCGTCATCATCGCGGGGTGATGGATGCCAGCAGGCAGCGGCACATCAACCGTACCGGGTACTCGTTGCGGCAGCGCCGGATCATCGCGTACCGTTTGATGATGCCTTGGCGAAGTACGCTGCCGCGTCTCTTGAAAAATCCCGTTCCTTGGTAACACGAGCCAGCTCGCGCTTGAGGCGGACCAGTTCCTCATCGCGCGGGCTGCCGGTGCCCGAGAAGACCTTCTTGCCGACGGCCTCTGCCTCCCGAACCCACCGGGTGAACACGTTCGGGCCGACCCCGATCGCCATGGCTATCTGCCGGCAGCGGGTTTCAGATCGACGAACCCGCTCGACCGCTACTCGCTTGAACTCGGGGCTGTACTTCTTGCGCTCGGACATGAACACTCCTCATGGTGCTTGCAAGCCTGCTCGAAAGTGTCCGTGATATCGGGGTAGAACCCAGTCTCATCGGCATGAATGGGATTTCATCCCTGCCCAGCGCCAGCCAATGGGTCACCATATTTCCGGTTCAGATACGCCTGATGCTCGGCATCGGTTACACCGGAGATATAGAACCGGTAGAACTCGATCCGGCCGATGCAGAACTGCAATCGGTTCTCGTCCATGATGGGCTGGTTGCGCCAACGGATGGCGGCCTCCAATTCCGTTAACTGGACGACGCCCGCCGGCCGTGCGGTCTTGAATACGCCATCCCCCGTGAACACCACCAGCGAGTGGATATGCTCGTGCGGGATGAAGTGGAGCAGGCTCTTCACCACCTGCACATGCTTGTAGTTCTGCCGGAGCGGATTCTGAAATTTTGATTTGAACCGGTACCTGACCTGGGTCCAGGTGCGCCCGGTTGGATTGGCGAAGATCCAGCCGGAATAGTGCTTGGTCTCGATCACGAAGACGCCGTAGCGGGACAACAGGATATGATCGATTTGCGTGGTTCCGTCGTCATCGACTGGAATGGTGATGTTGTTCAGCAGGTAATAGGCGGGATCGTTGAATGCCTGAATGAGCAGCCGCCTGACGGCCACCTCGCCGGCATTTTCGGCGCTTTCCGGGCATTGAGCGCGAAACCGCCGGCCCGCCACGAAACCGGCCGCGAGCCCGGTCAGCAAGGCTGCGCCTGCTTCCATCATGACCACACTACCCCTCCCCGTTCGATACCACTCACGACAAACCGCCCGACATACTCGCAAGCAAGGGCCATATTACAACTCACCGCGCGCTTCCACGCATGAGCGGCATGCGCACGGCAAGGAACAGGGTTGCGCCGATGCCAGGGCGACGTAGTGGGTCGCCACTAGGCCGGCCCCGGCACCTGCCACGATCATGACCGGCGTGAAGTCGAAGTAGCGGACACCGGCATCATGCCGCATTTCGCGGATATGGCGCTTATCGACCACCCGCTCCTTGGCGCTGGCGTCGAGCATGTCATGGATCGCCTGCGGGACCCCGCCCGACTGGCGCACCACATGGGCGGTGTAAAGCTCGGGCGACTCGATCAGTACGCCCCCCTTGGCGATGTAGGTCCGCACGATCTCGGTAGCCGTCTCCGGAGGCAGTGGCGGCACCTCCAGCACCTGCATTTTCCACCAGAGCTTACGCAGGCCGTGTTTGCGGTTGCTGGCACAGCCGGCAATCTGGGAAAACTCGAACACGGCCAGCCAAAAAGCCTGCTGGGTCGGGGTGAGATAGGTCAGATCGTCGACGGCAATCAGCGGCTTTTCGCCGTGCTTGGCATGCCCGCCTGGCAAGAACCGTGTCGCGAAGCTGGCTTCCGACGTCAAGTGCTCGGGGTTATCGCCAGCCGTCAGTAGCAGCTACGCGGCCGATCCATAACCGATGGAGTTTCGCGCCATCAGGTCGTGCGCCAATTCCTGCGCCCGCTAAAAATGGGGGGATTACCGCGGACCTCCACTTTGGCATGCCTGTCACAACAGGCGCACCCAGCCCCCGGGGTGCGTCCGTCGGATGCCGGCATACCCGCGGCAAAGCGGGTACAGGCTCAACACGATGACGGCGGTGGCGAGATAGACGATGAGCAGGCCGAAGCCGTGATCGGGCGGTTGCGGCAGTCGGACGGTCACGAAGGGCCAGCCGAATTGCCATCCCGCCTCGCCGTAGCGGCCCAGGTCCACCAGCGTGGCCAGGGCATGGATCAGCGGCAGGTGCAGCAGGTAGAAGAACAGCGGCACCTGTCCGAACACATTGAGCGGTTGCAGCCAGCGTGGGACTGGCCGGTCCAGCGCCGCCAGCAGGAGTAGGCCCGGTCCCAGCGTCATCAGCAGGTACTGCAGGGACGGCGGATACTTGCTGCAGTTGAGAAAGGCCAGCAGCGTGAGCCCATCGCTCGCCTGCGGGGTCCAGGCGACCGGCTCGCCGTACAGGTTTCCCGCCCGCAGCCAGACGAACGCCAGGGTCAGCCCCCAGCCCCAGCGCATCAGCCACTGGCGCCGGGCGGGCGCTTCCCGGCACCAGACGGGGCCGCAGCCGAACCCGGCCGCCATCAGGCCAATCCAGGGGATGAGCGGGTACAGCGCCACGAACCGCACACCGGGCACGATTTCGAAGCTGCCCCCGGTATGCAGGATGCGCCAGAGCCAGCCCAGCGACTCGAAGAACTCCGGGGTGAGGCCATCGAACAAGTGATGGGACACCATCATCAGCAAGCCAGCCGCCAGCAGGTGAGGGGGCCGCAGGCGGGTCAGCGGCGCCAGGGCGAGCATGCACCAGCCGATGGCCCACAGCACCCCGGCGACCGGCCGGTGCAGGTCCAGGGAAAAGGTCCAGCCCAGCCACCGCACCCAGGTCAGGTCCAGGAGGATCAGCAGCAGGCCACGTTGCCAGAGCAACCGGGCCTGAGCCTGACGGTCGCCGCGACGGGCCAGCGACAGATAGGCGCTGACCCCCGCGAGGAAGATGAACAGTGGCGCGCAGAGGTGCGTGATCCAGCGGGTCAGGAACAGCGCCGGCGTGGTCTGGGCCAGGTTCAGGGGATCGATGTCGGCCTGACTGAAATAGTCCCGGGTATGGTCGAGTGCCATCAGGAGCATGATCAGGCCCCGTGCCAGGTCGATGGCGACGATGCGGCGGTCGAAGGGTGTGGAAGCTGCCATCGTCATGCAGCCCTGTCGGTTCCCTGGGCGAACGGGTGCTTCATGTCATTGCGCCTGGCCGGCGCTCGACCATGGTCATTGCTGCCGGGCTTGCCCCCGACGCCGGGTCGATAGCCGCTACATGGGGTCATGTTCATCGCTCCCGAGATGGCTCTGAAATGATTGTCATACCGGTATCATTCGGATCAGGGTATCGTCAAGGCGGTGCATCGCTTGCCCGGCAGGTTCTGGCCCGTGCGGGCCCAACGCCACCGGAACAGCGCCTCGCCGAGTCGCACCCCCGTCACGCATCAGGAAGCCCGACATGAAGCCGATCGACAAACCCACGCCCGCCGGACTGCGCGAGGCGCTGAACCGGATTCGCCAGGGGCCGGATCCGCTGGCAGCCCGGTTGCTCATCCAGCATGTCCACCAGCGACTGCAACGGCAGGACCCCTTGGATCCGGAGGCGTTGGCCTACCTTCAGCTGGCGTTTGGCCGGCTGGCCGAGGCCGGGATGGATCCCGCAGCGGCGCTGGGTCTTGGTTCGCCACAACCGAGTCAATCCTCCGGCACGGCCGGACTACGAGAGCAGGGCATTGCCCTTATCGTGGAATATCAGCAGCGGTTCGATCCGTATCGCGGCGCCAGGAAGCGTGCTTACCTGATTGCCGCGGAGCGCTTTGGCATCTCCGGCCGTCATGCGGCGGACATTCACGCCGCCCAGCAGGCCTGGCTGAATCGCTTGTCGGACGAGGGACTCCGGCACCGCTTGGCCATGCTTCAGGCCGGGGGCGCGCCGGCAACCGCCGCTGTACACGACGCCGACAGGTAACAGCCGCGCCGTCCGACCGGTACCGGGTCCGGGCAGCCTCGCGCCTGCGCGCGCCAGCCCGGGGTCTTGCGACTGGCGTATTCAGCGCGGACGCTCTATGGTCAGTCGTAAAGACAGGATGTGCCAAACACTGATTTTCCAGGAATTCCCGATGTCCGGCAGCAAGGGCGGGTAGGTTTCACTGCCCTTGCAATGGCCCAAACCCAGGAGCTGTCATCGATGCTGAAAACCATGCCTCGCAAGCTCATCGCCGGGTTGATCCTTTACGGCAGCGCTTTTCTGGCCATTGCCGGCGTTCCCCCTCACGTGAACTGGGCCCCCTGCGGGGAGGGACGCTTCTGCGCTACCGTTCCCGTGCCGCGGGATTATGCGAAGCCCAAGGGACCGCAACTGGAACTCGCGGTCGTCAAGTTGCCCGCCGCCCGCCCCGAACAGCGGATTGGCTCGCTCTTCATCAATTTCGGTGGTCCTGGCGCACCCGCAGTGGAAACGCTGAAAAGAATCGGCAAAACCGAGTTTGCCAGACTGAACGAGCGTTTCGATCTGATCGGCTTCGACCCGCGCGGCGTGGGCGAGAGTCGCCCCGCCATCGATTGCCAGGCCCACGAGGGGAAACAGGCGCCGTTCCTGACCCCGCTCAACATCGATCGGCACAGCTGGATGGTCGACGCCAAAGCGGTTGCGACAGCTTGTCTCCGGGCTAATCCCGGGATTCTTGGCTACGTGACGACAGCCAATGTGGCCCGCGATCTCGACCGGCTCCGCGCGGCGGTTGGCGACGAGCGGCTTTCCTATCTGGGCTTCTCCTATGGCACGTACCTTGGCGCTACCTATGCCAGTTTGTTTCCCGGGCGCTACCGGGCCATGGTACTGGATGGCGCCCTTGCCGCGACGACGTATGCCCGGCATCCCATAGCGACGGGCATGGCACAAATGAGCGGTTTCGAGCAGGCGCTGGATCGTTTCCTTTCCGCCTGCGCTGCGGATCAGGTGGCCTGCGCGGGGTTTGGTGGGGACGATCCGGGCATGGCCTTCGATTGGTTGGTCGCCCAGGCAAACCGCCTGCCCGTGCCTGCGCACGGGGACAATCCTGCGCCCGTGGACGGTGACGATCTCCTCATGGCGACGTCGCAAGCCCTCTACACCAAGCAGACCTGGCCACTGTTGGCCCGGGCACTCGCTACCGCCAGCCGGGGTGACGGCACCCTGGCGAGGGAATTGGCCGACATCGCCTATGGGCGCAATCCGGACGGCACCTATGACCCGATGCTGGACCGGTACTTTGCCATCACCGCGGTCGATGAGCGCTGGCCCCGCCAGACGCGTGTCTATGAGCGCGCCGGGCATGAAGCCTGGTCCTCCTTCCGACGCTTCTGGTGGGGGGTTGGCTACAGCAATCTGCA
>NZ_BAAHXD010000045.1:0-30603 GCF_054657115.1 Methyloparacoccus murrellii
GGGTAATCGAGGAGCCCGCCAAGGCTTGGCAGTACAAGGTTCCCGGGTTGCCTTCAAAGTTCTCCGGAATCATCTTCTCAAGCTCCACCATGTCCAGCCCTTGCAACAGGTAGGTGGCCGCTATCGAAGGATTCTTCGATGTGAGTGTCTGCAAGTCGATCATGCCGAAATGATCGCTGGTCTTGAACGTGCAAAACTTGTTGGTCAGGCCCTTCGCCCAGCCGACCCCTATTTCTATTTCGGCCTGCGCGTTGACCACGGCGGTCCTGACCCCAGCCGTGCGATCCTCAGAAGCTTGAGCAGGAAATCTCGGCAACCGGCGCATCGACCAGGGTTTCCTTGGGTGGATCGGCATCATGCCCGTTGCCGATGGGCTTGAACCGTTTCCCCCCGACAATCTGGCCGCCCGGAATCTTGCCTTTCTTCTCCGGCTCCAGGATCAGTGAATAACCCAGGGTCCAGAGGCCATAAATCCCCTCCGGGGTACCCGTATCCGTGCCATAGCTCGTGCCGACGAGCGCAATCTGGACGACGTTATCGACTTCCTGATCTCCGGGCGGAATATAGGAGGCCGCACCGGCAAACTGGTTGTAGTAGTTCAGCGGGGGATGGGTGGTTTTCGCGCCATGGACAAGGCCGATGGTTTCGACAAGGGCGCCGGGTTTGTCCGTCAGTGCCTGTTGCGGCTTGATCTTGAGCACTTCGTTCCAGCCACCGGGTACGGGCTGGCCGATCTGGAAACAGCGCTCCCTGGCACTCAGGGCCGTCCTGGCTTCAACCCCGGACGACAGAATGATGGTGGAAATCGTGGCGGACAAGGCGATGACAGTTTTCTTCATGGCTCAGCTCCGTGTCGGATGTTGTGATGCAGACCCGCGGAGCAAGTTTGTGCACAAGCGCACATGGTGTCAAAGCGCGAGACCGGCGGAGATGACCGGCGTCATCGCGGGGACAGGCCACCTGTCCCCGCGAGCCTGTTGCAACCGCGCCGCCGGATCGCCCACCTGCCCGGATACCGGGCCGCCTCGCCGCCCACCCAGGCCAGCGGCCCGCCAGCGCCCGCCAACGCGGACCTAGCGTTTCCAGCGTTCGAGCAGGGCGGACTGCGCCTCGAACGGCTGCGGACCACTGGGCGCGCGCACGTAACTGCCATCCGCCTGCAACAGCCAGGCCCGCGTATCGTCCTTGAGGCAGAGCTCCAGTTCCTCCCGTATCCGCTCGGCCAGCTTGCGCTGCACGATGGGGAAACAGGCCTCGATGCGGCGGAACATGTTGCGGGCCAGGAAGTCGGCGCTGGCGGCATAGACCTCCGGGTTGCCGTCGTTCTCGAAACAGTAGACGCGGCTGTGCTCGAGGAAGCGGCCGATGATGGAGCGCACTTCGATGTTCTCGGAAACCCCCGGCACCCCGGGACGCAGGCAACAGATGCCGCGAACGATGAGCTGGGTCTTCACGCCGGCCATGGAGGCACGGTACAGCGCCTGTATCAGCAGGGGCTCGGCTACCGCGTTGACCTTGACGATGATCCGCGCCGGTTTGCCGGCCAGGGCGTGATCGGTCTCGCGCTGAATCTTCTTGAGCAGGGTCTGGTGCAGGGTGAATGGCGCCTGCAGCAGCTTGTGCAGCTTGCCGACCTTGCCGAGGCTGGTGAGCTGGACGAACACCTTGCGCACATCCTCGCCCAGTTCCTGGTCGGCGCTGAGCAGGCCGTAATCGGTGTACAGCCGGGCGGTACTGAGATGGTAGTTGCCGGTACCGAGATGCGTGTAATAGCGCAGGTGCCGGCCCTCGCGGCGCAAGATCAGCAGCATCTTGCCGTGGGTCTTGTAGCCGACGATGCCGTACACCACCTGCACACCGGCTTCCTGCAGCCGGGTTGCCAGGGAAATGTTGGCCTTCTCGTCGAAGCGGGCCCGCAGCTCGACCACCACGGTCACCTCCTTGCCGGCCTTGGCTGCGCGCAGCAGGGCATCGACCACCGGCGAGTTGGCGCCGGTACGGTAGAGGGTCTGCTTGATGGCGACGACCTGGGGATCGTTGCCGGCCTGGCGGATCAGCTCGATGATCGGCGCGAAACTCTCGTAAGGATGATGCAGCAGGATGTCGCGTTTGCGGAGGGCCTCGAACAGATCGTGACCGCCGGCCAGCTCGGCTGGCCCGCCCGGCACGAAGGGGGGATACTTGAGGTCGGGCCGGTCGATCAGGTCGTAGACCTCGCGCAGCCGGCTGAGGTTGACCGGTCCGTCCACCCGGTAGAGCCGGTCGCCGCCAAGGGCGAACTGGCTCAGCAGGTAGTCGACGATCGGTTCGGGGCAGTTGTCGTCCACCTCCAGCCGCACCTCGTCGCCGTAGTTGCGGCTGCTCAGCTCGCCTTCCAGGGCGCGCAGGAGATCGTCGATCTCCTCCTCGTCCAGGTACATCTCGCTGTTGCGGGTAACCCGGAACTGGTACAGGTCCTTGACCTTGACGCCGTGGAACAGCTCGTCGACGAAGGCATGGATGATCGAGGACAGAAAGACGAAGTCGTGCGGTCCGCTGTCCGTCTCCTGCGGCGGCAGGCGGATGATGCGCGGCAGCGACCGTGGCGCCTGCAGGATGGCAAGATCGATCTCGCGGCCGAAGGCATCCTTGCCGGACAGCGAGATGATGAAGTTGAGGCTCTTGTTGAGGATGCGCGGGAACGGGTGCGCCGGATCGAGACCGATCGGGCTGAGGATCGGCAGCAGCTGCTCGCTGAAATAGCTCTTCAGCCAGGCCTGCTGTGAGTCGCTCCACTGGCAGCGGCGCAGGAATCGGATGCCCTCGGCCTCCAGCTCCGGCAGCACGATCGTGTTCAGCACCCGGTACTGGTCCGCGACCAGCTCGTGCGCGCGCTCGCAAATGACCGCCAGCGTCTCCTGCGGGGTCAGGTGATCGGGCGCGGTGCGCGTCGCCCCCAACTCGGCGCGCTGGATCAGGCCGGCGGCCCGCACCTCGAAGAACTCGTCCAGATTCGAGCACGAGATGCAGAGGAAATTCAGCCGCTCCAGCAGGGGCGTGCGGCCATCCTTGGCCTGTTCCAGCACCCGCCGGTTGAACTCCAGGAGGCTCAGCTCCTGGTTGATGTAGAGCCGGCCGTCGGAGAAGTCGACGGTGCCGGCGTCCTTGCCGCCATCCCCGTTCGGATGCTGTCCGGCGTGCTCGACCTGCTGGCTCTCGCCGATCATGTACCTGGCCGCCCGGATCATGCGCATGGCCTTGGACTTGCCGAAACCCGGTATCTTCACCAGCTGGTCGAGATCGGCGTTGGCCAGTTCCTCGACCGAGAAGATGCCGTGCTCGGCAAGGATGCCGCGGGTCGTCTTGCCAACGCCCTTGATGTGTCGCGTGGTGGTCAGTGCCTTGCTCGCCATGGTGATCTGCGTGGTTGGGATGGTGGGTTGTCGATGATAAGGGTGCGCGGCAGCGGCGCCCTGCCCGGCACCAGGCCCGGGAAACCAGGCTTCAGCCGGCCGCCGCGCCTTCGAACAGGCCCTGGAACTCGCCGTAGCCCCGGGCCTCCAGTTCCTCCCGGGGCACGAAACGGATTGCGGCCGAATTGATGCAGTAGCGCAGCCCGGTGGGCGGCGGACCGTCGTTGAAGACATGCCCCAGATGGGAGTCCGCATAACGGCTGCGCACCTCGGTGCGCACATGCAGCAGCGAGCGGTCGGTGCGGGTCACGACCTGCTCGGGCCGGATCGGCCGGCAGAAGCTCGGCCAGCCGGTACCGGAATCGAACTTGTCGGTGGAGCTGAACAACGGCTCGCCGGACACGACATCGACATAAATGCCTGGCTCATGATGGTTCCAGTAAGGGTTGTGGAAGGGCCGCTCGGTACCGTCACCTTGCGTGACGCGATACTGCTCCTCGGTCAGCAGGGCCCGGAGTTCCTCAGGGTCGGGCTTGGTGAAACAGGAACAATCCCAGGTCATGAATTTTCTCCTCGTTATGATGGCATTCGGCTGGCCGGGAAGCGCCGCCCGCAACACGGGCCCGGCATGACCCCTGCCCCACATCGACCACCGCGGCAGCCTCCCGGTTCAACGGGTCCGCCCTTTGGCCGGGTGCGACCGGGTGGAAGTTGAAGCCCCCGGACCCACGGTGTAGCTTACCCTCCCTCAACCATTGCCCGGAGCCCCGGCCATCATGAAGGATATTCTCAGCGCCCTCTACCCCACGCTACTGCAATCCGCTGCCAAGGCTCCGCCAGCGATCCGGCCCGAACCGCCCGGGCAGGGGCTGGACGGCGTCATCGACGGCAGCACCTTCCAGGCGATCGAGGTCGACCGGCTGTTCGAGAGCGTCAATCATGCCGGCACCCGCATCGGCCAGGCCACGCTGTACCGCTCCCTGCGGCAACCCCTGGACCGGCTCGATGTGCTCGAAGCCAAGCAGGCCGCCATCGCCGAGATCGAGGCCAACCCGGCGCTGCGCCGGGGGCTGGAAACTCTCGTCGAGCAGGCCGGGCAGCAGGAAAAGGACTTCTACGAACTGCTCTATGGCAGCTTTCTCGGCATGTTCAGCTCGCGCGCCCACGATCTGGAACTGGAGGGTTACGGCTATGGCGCCTACATCAACGGCACCCGCTTCATGCTCGATCTGGTCGAAAATGCCGGGCAGGTGCCAGCACCCGACAGCGCCTATCTCGCCGCTGTGCTCGAACGGATCACCGACCTCAAGCATGCCAGGGCCTACGCACTGGCCAGGGGGCCGGCCTACCGCGCCGAGCAGGGCATGCTCACGCGCGAGGAAAAGGGCTGGTTCACGCCGGCCATCCGTTTCCGGCCATCGCTGTTCAAGCCGATCGGGCTGACGCTGTTCCTGGTCGCGCTGTTCCTGATGGTGGAATTCGTGCCCCTGCTGCTGGACATCGTCGCCTCGGTCGCTTCGGCCTTCTGGCTGTTCCTGCTGCCCATCAGCCTGCTGTACATCCCCATCGTCGGCGGCTTCGATCGCGACGGCTGCATCTACCCGCTGCGCGACAGCTTCCGCACCTCGCCCGAGGTGCAGCAAGCGCTGGACGGGCTCGGCCAGCTGGACGAACTGCTGGGCCTGATCCGTTTCCGGGAGAGCTTCGGCCATCCCGTATGCCTACCCAGGCTGGTCGACGCCGCGCAGCACCGGCTGCGCGTGCGGGAGGTCCGCAACCCGATACTGGCCAAGGCCAATCCGGCCTATGTCGGCAACGACATCGATCTCGGCCAGTCGCGGCTGGCGCTGATCACCGGGCCCAACAGCGGCGGCAAGACCGCCTTCTGCAAGACCCTGGCGCAGACCCAGCTGCTCGGGCAGATCGGCAGCTACGTGCCGGCCCGCGAAGCCGAGATGACGGTCGCCGACCGGATTTTCTACCAGGTGCCGGAAATCAGCCATCTGGCCGATGGCGAGGGGCGATTCGGCACCGAGCTGCGCCGCACCAAGGCGATCTTCCTCGCCGCCTCCCCGCGCAGCCTGGTGATCATGGACGAGCTGTCGGAGGGTACGACCCACGAGGAGAAGATCGAGATTTCCATGAACATCCTCGATGGCTTCCACCAGAAGGGCAACAGCACCCTGCTGATCACCCACAATCACGAGCTGGTGGACCGCTACCAGCAGAAGGGCATCGGCATGGCCAGGCAGGTCGAGTTCCGGAACGAGCAGCCCACCTACCGGGTCATCGAGGGCATTTCCCGCGTCAGCCATGCCGACCGCGTGGCACGCAAGATCGGGTTCTCGAAGGAAGATATTGCCCGCTACCTGTCCGGCAACCGCGAGACCAAGGCCTGAGCCTGCGACACACCGAAGCCTTCAGGGACGAATGCTTTCCGGGATGGACCTGCGCCTCAGGATAGCGATTGCCCGGCCGCAGGCTGGCGCGGACGCGGCGCCGTATTCCCGCCCGTCGCCCCGGCCCAACCGCGCCGAGGCCGGGACGGCGGACAGGGCGGTTCCCGCCCGCCCGGCCAGGCCCGCCCCCCGGCAGGCTTCTCCCGGGAGCAGCGATTCGATGTCCCCGGTGTCCACCTTGCGCCCTGTTCCGGGGAAAGGGGCAAGGCGTCGCGCCCTGTTCCGGGGCGGGGCGGGCATCGTCGCGGGCGCGATCCTGCTGGGCCTCGCCGGCTGCGGCATCTGGGGTCCCGACTATCAGCCGCCGGCCATCGCCACACCGACGGCCTGGCCATCCCGGGACCCCTACGTATCGATGGGCGCGGCGCGGATCCCCGAGATGGCCTGGTGGAACAGGTTCGGCGACCCGCAACTGCAACAGCTGGTCGACAGAGCGCTGGCCCGCAACAACAACATCCAGTCGGCGATCGGCGCGGTCTTCAAGGCCCGGGCCATGCTGCAGCAGATCCAGATGAACTGGGTGCCGACCCTGAATGCCGGTGCCGGTTACATCAACAACGAAAACCAGCTCGATAACAGCACGCTCTCCTCTCTGCCCTTCCCGGCCTTCACGGCCGGCTTAATTCCCAACTACTCGCTGAACATCCTGCAGCAGCTGCGCACCCAGGAGCAGGCCGAGGCCAACATCACCGCCAGCGTCGCGGCCAAGAACGCGGTGCGGCTGGCGATCATCGGCCAGGTCGTCGGCGGCTATTTCGGCCTGCGGGAGGAGGAATACCGGCTGACCCAGCAACGACAGCTGGCAGCCAATCTGGCAGAGATGGTCGACCGCTACGGGGATGCGCACCGTGAGGGGCTGATCGCCTACTTCACCCTGCGCCAGTACCAGGTCGAGCTGGCCAGGGCGAGGGCCGAGATACCGGTCATCGAATACAACATCGTCCGCCTCGGCAACACGCTGCATGTGCTGCTGAACGAGAACCCGGGCCCGATCCAGCCCGGCCACGCCTTCATGGACCTGGCGTACCAGGGCATCGTCAGCGGCAATCTGCCCGCCACGGTGCTCAGGAACCGTCCCGACGTCATTTATGCCGAGGCGGTGCTGAGGCAATCCAGCGCCAACATCGGCGTGAACACCACCTTCTTCTTCCCGACCATCAAGCTGACCACGCCCTTCGGCCTGGCCACGAGTTCCCTGAGCAATCTCAGCAATGCCCAGAACAGCTACTGGCAATACCAGGGCGGCATCAACATGCCGGTGCTGAACCTGGGCGCCTTCGGCGCCATCAAGTCGGCCAAGGCCCAGTACTATTCCGATTACCATGCCTACCTCGAAACGGTGAGGAACGCTTTCGCCGCGGTCGACAGCGACCTGGCGGGACACCGTAACTACACCGAAAGCCTGGCGCGGATGGTGGATTTCTATCAGACGACCCGGAGCCGCCTGGACAACCAACAGGCGCGCTACCAGGGCGGACTGACGGCCTACCCCGACGTCCTGGCGATGCGCGTGAGCCTGAACCAGGCGGCGCTACAGACCGCGCAGAGCAAGCTTGCGCAGCTGATGAGCATCGTCAACCTGTATCAGGATCTGGGCGGCGGGTACAAGATCAAGGACAACGAGACCGCGCACGATCTCGGCGAGGGTCACCGGTTTGGCGATTTGTTCTAGCTCACGAGCCATGCGCACTTCACTGCTCACCCTTCTGCTCGCCTGGCTGCCCCTGCTGCCGGGCTGTTCCAGGCAACCCGAACCGCCGCCACCGGTCATGCACGTGGATGCGCAGCAGGTCTACGGCCACGACATCGAGTACATCTACGAATACCCGGGCGTGGTGCAGGGCGTCATCGACTATCCGGTGATTCCCCGCGTCAGCGGCGCCATCTTCAGGCAGCTCTACCAGGAAGGGAGCTACGTACAGAAGGATCAACCCCTGTACGAGATCGACAAGCGGCCTTACCTGTTCGCCCTGCAAACCTACGAAGGGCAGTACCAGAAGGACAAGGCGGCGATGGACAACTACAAGATCATCTACGATCGCTATGCCAGCCTGACCCGGCAGGACGTGACCTCGGTGCAGGACGTCAACACGGCGCTGATCAACTATCAGGGGGCGGCGGGCAACGTGAAGACCGATCTCGCCAACATCAGCAACGCCAGGCTGAACCTGGAGTACTGCACGGTGCGGGCGCCGGCGGCGGGCTACATCTCCGAGCGCATGGTATCCGAGGGCATGATGGTCACCGCCTTCCAGACCCAGCTCAACGTGATCAACTCGCACGATGCCATGTACGTGGCGTTCGCCATGCCGGAACTCGATCGCCTGGGCATCGAGAACGGCATCCTCGACCAGCTCTACCGGGTACCGGCCGACTATCGCTTCCCGGTGGACCTGGAACTGGCCGACGGCACGCGGGTAGCGGATGCCGGGCGGGTCGAGTTCAAGGACATCCGCGTATCGTTCTCGGACGGCGTCTGGCAGCTGCGCGCCAGCATCGACAACACGCGCCTGTCGCGCAACAAGCTGCTGGCCGGGCAGTTCGTCCATGTCTACCTGCGCAACCTGACGGTCCGCAGCACCTACGCCATCCCGCAGGAGGCCATCTTCCGCGACAGCGAATCCTCCTATGTGTTCATCGAGGATGGCGGCAAGGTCAGGAAGCTACGTATCAAGGCCGGCAAATACCTGATGGACGGCACGCAGCTGGTCGACAGCGGTCTCCAGGACGGGATGAGGGTCATCACCAACGGCGGGGTCCGGATCGCCGATGGCGATCCGGTCGTGGTGGACCAGACCGTCAGCGACCTGGCCCTGAACAGGCCCGCACAGAGCCCGTAACCCCGCTGAGCCAACACGGATGATTTCGGAAAAGTTCATCTCGCGGCCGGTCCTGGCCATCGTCTGCTCGATCATGATCGTCATCGGTGGGGTCATGGCGGCGCTCTATGCCCCCATCGACCAATATCCGCTGATCATTCCGCCGGTGCTGAACATCAGCGCCACCTTCCCCGGGGCGAGCGCCGAGGCCATCGCCAATTCGGTCGCGGCGCCGATCGAGGACCAGATCGCCGGCACCGAGGACATGATCTACATGCAGTCGGCCAGCCAGAACGGCAGCAACAGCGTGTCGATCAACGTCTATTTCAATGTCGGCACCAGCCTCGGCATCGTCGAAGCGGACACGCTGAACCGCTCCCTGACCGCCTCCAACTCCTACATTCCGGAACAGGCCCGGGCACAGGGCATCCGCATCCGCAAGATGATTCCCGACCTGTTCCAGGTCATCCCCTTCTACTCCGAGACCGGCTCGCCCGACCCGCTGTACATCGCCAACTACGTGCAGCGCTACATCTACCCGGTGATCGAGCAGATTCATGGGGTCGGCTTCGTCAACATCCTCGGCCAGCGGTCCTATGCCATCCGCATCAACGTCGATCCGAAGAAACTGGCGTTCTACAAGATCGGTATTCCCGAGATCATCGAGAAGGTCCGCGACCAGAGCAACCAGTACGCGGTGGGCCAGAACGCCATGCCACCGACCTACGGACCGGAAAAGTCGAACTTCCTGATCACGACGACCGGTTACTACACCGACGTCAAGCAGTTCGAGAACATCGTCCTGCGGGCCAACCTGGACGGCAAGAACGAGGTCGCGCTGGTCAACGCGGACAAGACCGAGCCGCCCGACTTCAGCCTGGCCGGCAACGCCCAGATCGTGAAGCTGAAGGACGTGGCCCGGGTCGAGCTGGATGCCAA
This sequence comes from Methyloparacoccus murrellii, assembly GCF_054657115.1. NCBI lineage: Bacteria > Pseudomonadati > Pseudomonadota > Gammaproteobacteria > Methylococcales > Methylococcaceae > Methyloparacoccus > Methyloparacoccus murrellii. The sequence goes on from NZ_BAAHXD010000045.1 coordinate 9,610, forward strand.
CAACTACAACAACTACTTCCACGTCCACAAGCGCGACGAGAAGACCGGCGAGATCAAGACCTTCGAGGCGGTTTCCCTGCAGCTCTACCTGGTGCCCGGCGCCAACCAGCTCGCGACCAAGGCCGCGGTCAAGGAGGCGATGGACCGCATCGACCAGTTCCTGCCCAGGGGCATCAAGTACTTCTACCACTACGACTCGTCGATCTTCGTCTACCAGGCCATCCACGGCGTGGTGGAGACGCTGCTGATCGCCTTCCTGCTGGTCTTCGTGGTGGTCTACCTGTTCATCCAGAATTTCCGCGGCACCATCATCCCCATCCTGGCCATTCCGGTGGCGGTCATCGGCGCCTTCGCCGGCATCTACGCGAGCGGCTTCAACATCAACACGCTGTCGCTGTTCGGGCTGGTACTGGCCATCGGCATCGTGGTGGACGATGCCATCGTGGTGCTGGAAAACGTCGAGCGCATCATGGCGGAGGACAGGCTCGATTCCTTCGAGGCCACCCTCAAGGCCATGCGCGAGGTGTCCGCGCCGGTCATCGCCATCGTGCTGGTGCTGAACGCGGTATTCGTGCCGGTGGCCTTCCTGGGTGGCTTCAGCGGCACCATGATGCAGCAGTTCGCCGTCACCATCGCCATCTCGGTCGTGATTTCCGGCTTCGTCGCGCTGACTCTGACCCCGGCTCTGTGCGTCATCTTCCTGAGGAATGTCACGCACGCTACCGAGAAACCCAAGCTTCTGTTCTTCCGCTGGTTCGACGCCGGGTTCGCCCGGTTGCAGAACGGCTACATGGCCGCGGTGATCTGGATCATCGATCACTCGCGGATCGCGCTGACGGCCTGGGCGGTGGTCTTCGCCCTGACCGTCGGCATGTTCCTGCGCATCCCGACCTCGCTGATCCCGCTGGAGGACATGGGCTATTTCTACGATGTCATCCATGTCAATCCGGGTGGCGCGCTCAAGTACGTGGTCGACGAATCGAACAAGGTCGCCGCCGAGATGATGCGGCGCATTCCCTACCTGGACCGCCTGGTGGTGATGGGTTCCCAGGACATCATCGACAACGGCACTTTCAAGACCAACACGTCGACCATCATGGGCGTGCTCAACGACGAGGACGACCGCGACATGGTGCACCAGACCATCGACACGGCCATCGAGGAGACCTCCAGGATCAACCTGGAAAACAAGAACATCAACGGCTATGCCTTCAACCAGCCGCCCATCCGCGGCCTGAGCCCGTCGGGCGGCGTGACCTTCTACCTGCAGGCCACCCAGCCGGTGTCGCTCAAGGAGATCCACGACGACTCGGTCAAGCTGGTGGAATACCTGGAAAAGCACTACCCCTCGGTGAAGCGCGCCAGCCAGTTCTACGAGATCGACACGCCGGAACTGCGGGTCGATGTCGACGCCGAGAAGGCATACTACTACGGCGTCGACTTCAAGAACGCCTACAACTCGCTGCAGGGCGTGTTCGGCCTCTACTACATCGACTTCTTCACCAAATGGGCCGACCTGTTCTGGGTGGAGATCACCGGCGACTACAACTACCGCAAGAATCCCGAACTGCTGAACACCGTCTACATCAAGAACAACAAGGGCGAGATGGTGCCAGCCGGCAACATCATGAAGCTGACCGAAACCACCGGCGCCGAGGTGGTGACGCGGCTGAACGACTTCCTCGCCAGCCAGATCGTGGTCGACCCCGACTCGGACAACGGGCACACCTCGGGCGAGATCATGGACATCATCGAGGACGTCGTGCCCAGGGTGCTCGGCAACCGCTACGACATCAAGTGGTTCGGCCTGGCCTACCAGCAAAAGATCGCCGGCAACCAGTCGGCCATCGCCCTGTCGCTGGGCCTCATCATGGTGTTCCTGATCCTGGCCGCCCTGTTCGAGATGTGGTCGCTGCCGATCGCCATCGTCATGGCCCTGCCGTTCGCCCTGTTCGGCGCCGCCTTCGTGCTGCTGGTGTTCCGGATGCCGAACGACCTCTATTTCCAGGTCAGCCTGCTGACCCTGATCGGCCTGTCGGCCAAGAACGCCATCCTGATCGTCGAATTCGCCATCGACGGGGTCAGGAAGGAAGGCATGTCCTATCGCGACGCCGCCATCCATGCGGCACGGCTGCGCTTCCGCCCCATCGTCATGACCTCGATCGCCTTCATCCTCGGCGCCGTGCCGCTGGTGACGGCCACCGGCGCCGGCGCGCATGCCCAGAACTCGGTCGGCGCCGGCATCGTCGGCGGCATGCTCGGCTCGACCTGCGTCGCCGTGCTGTTCGTGCCGATGTTCTTCGTCGTGATGATGGGGCTCAGCCACCGCGGCCAGCCCGCCCATCCGCCCGTGAAGGCTTCTGGCGACGCCTGACCCTGACGGGCCGGCGTGACCACCCTGAACGGTGAACGGTAGCCGGTCAGCCGGGCCGCTCGAACAGGTCCCGCTGCAAGGGGCGGATGGGCTCGCCGAGCCGGAGGCAGCCGCCGGTCAGCAGCCGCGCCGTCACGCCACCCCGCCCGCGCATAGCCCGGTAGCCCGTCTCGCCCAACGCCTCGCGCATGCGGCCGCAGGGCGCGCAGGGTCCGGTGATCTCCAGCACCACCGGCCCCGCCATATAGCGGTGCCCCACGCGCAGCCAGCCGGCGGGCGCGTCGACGAGCACATTGCGACGCAGCAGCGCCGGATCGACCGGCTGTCCCAGCGCGGCTTCCAGGGCCTCGATGTCGCCCCGGTGGATCAAGGTCAGCTGCCGCGCCGAATCCCGGCGGCGGGCATGATCGCCGAGCAGCCCCAGCCCCGCGCGCGCCTCGGCGCGATCCACCGGCGCGACCGGCGACCGATGGCGGGGACGCAGGCCGATCCAGACCAGCCGGGGCTCACAGGTCACGAGCGGGCCGGCCGGTGGCGCTCGTCAGGCATCCTTCGCCGGCATGACGGCCGCCCGTGCCCGGCAAAGCTGGGCCTCCAGTTCGGCGATGCGTTCCAGCAGCCGGTATCCCAGGGCCAGCGCCTGCAAGTCGAGATCGAGGTCGAGATCCTGCTGCAGACGGCGCAGGCGCCGGGCCAGGACCATGGTCTGCGGGTTGAAGGACCAGTCGCCGCTGCCGGAGCAGCCGGGCGAGAGGATACCCATGTCGACCAGTTCCCTCACCTGGGCGGCGTCGAGGCCGGAAACCTCGGTGAACTCGGTCAGGCTGAGCCAGGCGATCTCGGCCTGCAGGACGGAATTGACATACTGTGTCATGGTGACGTGCCCTCGGGATTCAGGATTTCGGCTGGCCAGGCTGGCTGCGCGGGTTGAAGGTCGAGACGCTGGCCAGCTGGCGGTAGAGCGACGCCTCCTGCTCGGTCAGATGCGGCGGTGTGGCCACCTGGACGATCACATAGAGGTCACCGTGCCCGTCGCGCGGCTTGGGCAGACCCTTGCCGGCCAGCCGCATCCGGCGGCCGGTGGGGGTACCGGGCGGAATCTTCAGGCTGACCGGCGCCCCCAGGGTCGGCACCTCGACGGTCGCCCCCAGCGCCGCCTCCCACGGCGTCACCGGCAAATCCAGGAACAGATCGTGCTCGCTCGGCCGGAACAGGGGATGCGGCTTGAGCACGATGTTCAGGTAAAGATCCCCGTCGCGGCCACCATGGATGCCCTTGCCGCCCTTGCCGGCCAGCCGCATCTTCTGCCCGTCGGTGACGCCCTTGGGAATGCGCGCCTTGAACGAGCGCGGCATCCGCCGCGGGCGGCCGCTCCCATCGTATTCCGGCATGTCGAGATTCAGCTCCAGCACCGTGCCCGAGGCCGCCTGCTCCAGCGTGATCGGCGCCGTCACCTCGAAGTCCGCGCCCGGCACCGGAAAGGCCTGGCCGCCGTGTCCCGCACCTGCATGGCTACGGCTGAAGCCGCCGGCACCCGCCCCGCGCGCACGGGCCAGCTGCTCGAACAGATCGGCCAGATCGACACCCTCGAAGGCGAAATCCGTGGCCCCGGGACCACCCGCACCGCCCTGGCCAAAATGGCTGGCCCAGTCCGGCGGCGGCTGGAAGTTTTCCCCGCTCGCATGGCGTCCCAGTTCGTCATAGGCCTTGCGCAGCTCGGGATCCTTGAGCGTCTTGTAGGCCTCGTTGACCACCTTGAATTTCTCTTCGCCCTCGGGATCCTTGGAGATGTCCGGATGATACTTGTGGGCCAGCTTGCGGTAGGCCTTCTTGATCTCCTCGGTGCTGGCATCGCGGGCGACACCCAGCGTTTCGTAGTAATCCTTGAATTTCATGTGAACCCTTTCCTGTTGCAGAGCGTTGCCGAGACCCGATGCCAGGCGCGCCGCGGATCGGATAGGGCAACCTGCCCCCCTGGCTGACATTCTCCTGGAGGTCCCGGGTTGCCGGACCGACTGCCGAGCCACGGCGGGCAATGCCCTGACCACAGCCGGACAGGGAAGCGCCCGAGCGGATTTTCGAGTGGGCACGCGCGCAGCCGCCCACCCCGACGCCTCCCCGGACCGTTGTGGCACCATGACCGGGAACGCCGGGCCGGGGCATCCGGCGCATACTGTCATATCCTGTTGCTTTCACAAACCCATGCCTGACGGGATGCGTCCTCTCACCGGGCCACCACCCGCCCTGCCCTTCGACCAGACGGAGCTCGACTGCCGGACATGCCAGGCGACACCCTCATCATCAATACTAACCCCCTGCTCAACCTGGTACACACCGGCAGATTCGTGCCGGGCGCCATCAACCGTGTCGCCGGGCTGGCCATGCATGCCGAGGGCAAGGGCGTGAACGTGGCGCGGGTACTGGCGCGCCTGGGCCATGCCGTGACACTGACCGGCTTCGCCGGCGGCCACAGCGGTGCCTGGCTGCGCGAGCTGATTCGCAACGAGGGGATCGAGGATGCCTTCGTGCAAACCGCCGCACCGGTGCGCGTGGGCTTCATGGCTTCCAGCGGCCAGGACGGACATCCGACGACAGTGCTGCCCAACGGGTTCCCGGTCACCGGCGAGGAATGCGCGCGGCTGCTGGAACAGACCCGCCAGCGGCTGGCGGGGGCGCGGCTGGCGATCATCAGCGGTTCGGTACCAGACCCGGTCGCCAATGGCCTGTACACCGAGCTGCTGGATCTCTGCCGGGCCGCCGGCGTGCCCTGCTGGCTGGATGCCCACGGCGCGGCCCTGCAGCAGGCCCTGGCCGGCCCGCATCCGCCGCAGCTGGCGAAGCCCAACCGGGAGGAGCACGCCCAGTCCGCCCGCTGGGACGCGGTCGCGGAACTGCACATCACCGACGGCGCCGCCCCGGTGCGAGTGGAGCGCTCCGGCAGGCTGGCCTGGCGGGTGACGCCGCCACCCATCCGGCAGGTCAACCCGGTCGGCTCGGGCGACTGCTATCTGGCCGGGCTCGCCCACGGCTGGCTGCGGGGATGGCCGCCGGCAGAGCGCCTGCGCTTCGCCTCGGCCGCCGGCGCCGCCAACGCCCGGCGTCAGGATGTCGCGCTGATCGAGCCAGGCGAGGTCGAAGACCTGCTGGATGCCGTGGTCGTGGAAGACATGACCCGCAACGGGGCGACAGCCTGAGCCGCGGTGGGAGCGCTCATCCGGCGTCACCCTGCGCCAGGCAGGCGGCCAGGAAAGCTGGTATCCGCCGCTCCAGCCAGTAATCCGCCCGCCAGGGCCAGGTACCGCCGACAAACCCCACATGCCCGCCGCTGGCGGTGACTTCCAGCCGCACGGCGGGCGCCAGCTCGTCCGGCTCCGGCAACACCGCGGGCGTCATGAAGGGATCATCGCGGGACTGGATCAGCAGGGTCGGCCGCCGGATGCGCCGCAGGTACTGCCGCGAGCTGGAGCATCGGTAGTAGTCCCGTGCATCCCGGAAACCATACAGGCGCGCGACGATGTGGTGGTCGTATTCCCAGAAGGAGCGCAGAGGCCCGGGATCGCCCAGCGCCGCCAGCCGTTGCGCGTCCTCCGTCCGCCCCGTCCGCTCCAGATACCGCCGCTTATCGATGACATAGGCCTTCAGCTCCCGCAGCAGCTGGTCGCGATAGAGCCGGGACAGGCCCCGGTCCAGCCGGGTGGCGCAGAGATCCAGCCGCAGCGGCACCGATACGGCCGCCGCCGCCAGCAGGGGCGCATCGCCACCCTGCTCGCCCAGCCATTTCAGCAGCACATTGCCGCCCAGCGAGTAGCCAATCGCCGCCAGCGCCGCGGCGGGACGCCGCTGCCGCAGCCACGTCAACAGATGATGGAAGTCGCCGGTCTCGCCCGAGTGATAGCCACGCCAGGTATGGTTGGGCCGCCCGCCGCAGCCACGAAAGTTGAGCGCGACGCTGCGCCAGCCCTGCCGCGCCAGGGCCACCTGCATGCCGCGGATATAGGGCGAGCGCGAGGAACCGGACAGCCCGTGCAGCAGGATGACGATGCGCTCGGTCTCGGGGCCGTACCAGTCCAGGTCCAGGAAGTCGCCATCCGGCGTTGCCAGCGACTCGCGCACGGTGTCGGGATGCGGCCGCTGGCGCAGCAACGGCTGCCAGAGGGTTTGCAGATGTCCGCCCGGCAGCCACCAGGCGGGCCTGAACGCCGCCGGGCTCATTCCTGTCCGTCCGGCTTCCAGCCCAGCAGCGACAGGCTGACCACCAGCACCTGGCCATCGAGCCGGGAACGGCCGGCGACCTCCCATTCGTAGCGCGCCGTCAGCTTGCCTTGCAGCGCGGGAATGAGGATGCCGACCTCGGGGCCGACGCCCACGGCATATTCGCGGATGCCGCGCAGCGACGCGGGCAGATCCGAGCCCGTATCGGCGGCGACCTGCCAGAAACCATAGCCCACCACGCCGACATCGAGCAGGCGGAACAGGCGGCTGCCGATGCCGCCCTGAATCTGCACCGTATCGCCGCGGGTCACATCCAGTCCTGGCTTGCGTTCGTAGAGGTTGTAGCTGGTCAGGGCCGACAGCCGGGAGGCCCGCTCGTCGTCGAAAAACACCGTGCCGCCCGCCGAGACCTGGTGCGTCCACTGCGGCTGCGCCACGCCGCGGCGGTTCAGCTGCCCGGTGGGGGCGTACAGGCTGTAGGAGGATACGAGGTCCAGCCGGGGAAACCGCCAGCCCAGCTTGATCGGCGAGAGGAAGATGTCGCCCAGGCCCTGGCGGTCCAGCGTGTTGGGCGGCAGGTCCGAGCGCAGGCGCATGCCCGCCACCGGTACGGCGAAGGCAGCGGTGTAGTAAGGCCCGTCGCCGAACTGCCAGGTGCCGGCCATGCCGAAGATATTGGCGAATGCCGACATGTCCAGCCCGCGGACCGGCAGGGGCTGGCCGTCGCGGCCCAGCAGCCGGTCGGCGGTGAAGAGGATGAAGCGATCACCGTAGTAGAAGCCGGACGCCGACTGTGTGCCGGCGTCCAGTCCCAGGGTGCCGAGGATGCGCTGGCCGAAACCCTCGTCGGCCAGCGCGGCCGCCGGCAACAGCCCGAGCACCAGCAGCATGCCGCGCAGCGGTGCGGGAGTACCCATGCGCCGGTCCGCTGGCGCTCAGGCGCCGTCCTGCAGCCGCTTCAGCCGCTCGGCCACCACCTGCGCATCCAGCGCCGGGTCGACATCGTCGTTGATGTCGCGGATGACCAGCTCGGGGTCGATGATGAAGGTCCAGCGCTTGGCCATCTTCAGCACCGGCATTTTCACGCCGTAGGCGTCGGTAATGGCGGCGTCGGAGTCGGACAGCAGGGTGAAGTTGAGGCGATGCTTGCGGTAGAACTCCGCCAATGCCGGCACCTCGTCGGTGCTGATGCCGTAGACCTCGGCATTGCGGTCGCGGACCTGGCGGATCGCGTCGCGGAACGCGCAGGCCTGGGTGGTGCAGCCGGGCGTGCCGGCCTTGGGGTAGAAGTACAGCACGGTCCAGCCCTTGCCGGCACGGTCGGCGAGACTGACCGTCTGGCCGTCCTGGCTCTTCAGCTGGAACTTCGGCGCCGGCTGACCGACCGCCAGGGGCTCGGCGCGGGCAGTGGACGTCAGCGGCAGGCCCAGGGACATCATCAGGGCGGCTTTCCTCAACCAGCTGTGCTTGGGTGTGTTCACGGGTTTTCCTCGGGTGAAAGTGGGGGACGCGGGATTTCAGACAGGCCCCGGCCGCGCCGGTTCGCCATGGGCTATTCCGCCGTCTGCGCGCTGCTCCCGGATCCGGGAGCAGCATCCGGGGCGGCCTCCGGCCGGGGCGGGGGCCGGCGGTGCAGCCGTTCTAGGGTATCGGCCAGATCGTCCAGGCTGGTCTGGCAATCCGTCAGGCACTCGTCCAGCTGCTGGCCGCAGCTGTCGAAGGTCTCCTCGGGCGGCGGTGGCGCCAGGCAGGGCCCGTCGGGACGCGATTCGGCACCCGGAAACTTGCGCAGGCACAGCCAGTAGTTCTCCTTGGCCTGCTCGAACAGCCGCCGCTGGTCCTCGTTGCGGCGGGCGAAATACTGGCTGCAAACCTCGCCGTTCTGCAGGCACTGCTGCCCGCAGGCGGCCTTCTGCTCGTCCGTGTCCGTATCCCCGGTCGCGAACAGCGAGCAGCCCCCCAGCAGCAGCATCGCCAGCAGCCACAGGCCGGCCATCCCGGCGACGCCCGGGCGGCGCGAAGCCAGCGGCCGGATCGGCGGATGGCGAACAACGGCAAGGCAACTGACAAACCAACGGCGCATGGCAATCAAGCTCGATTCTGGCGACACGACCCTGCCCGGCGGAACTGCCGCCGGGCATGTGCAGGCCTTGTATTATGCTGCGCTGCCGCGCCAACCGGGCCGGAAGCCGGCGACAGCGTCCTGATCACCGCCGATCTCGGTCGTTGCGGACGCGAGGACGCCGTGCTGTTCATCGTGCTCTGGCAGGGTGTCATGGGCGTTGCGACCGAACCGCTGCTGCTGGGCTGGAACAAGCCCCGGGTCGGCGAGGTCTGGCGCGGCGATTTCCGGGACGAGGGCCTGATCGAGGCGGTCAACCCGCAGCGCGGCGAAACCAGCTGGCTCAGCATCGAGCAGACCGGCCTGCCGGTCGGCGATCAGGACCGCCTGATGCGCGCGTTCTGCCGCCGCTGATGCGCCGGAGCCGTTGAAACCGCTACGTTTTCGCACGGATTCAGGCATACTGGCCGCCCCGTCACCTACCCCGCCCGCAAGGCCCGACCAGCATGTTTCTAGGCAATCCGACCGTGAAGCACATCGATTATCGCAAAACCCTGCTGATGGGCGCCCTGGCCCTGCTCGCCCTGCTGGAGGACGGTTGTTCCAGCGTGCGCAGCCGCACCGAGCTCGAACCGCAGGACTGGATGGTCTACCCCGGCGTACGCCGCGACATTTCCGATCTCGGCGCCGCCTTCGAGGGCAAGCTCAAGGGGCCGTCCTGGACACCGGCCATGGTAGTGCCGATCCTGGTGGCCGACCTGCCCTTCTCCACCGCCCTGGACACCGTCGCACTGCCCTACGACATCTATCAGGTCCAGCGGCAACCGGAAACGCCCTGAACCCTCCCGCACCGCTGGCCGCCCGCCGCCGACCCGGCCGGACACCGACGCCCGGCACATCGCCAGGGCGAAGAGGCCGATGGCTGGCGGCGAGCCTCCTGGCCGGCCTGCTGGCGGCCTGCTCCGGCATCGGCGAGCCGTTCGACCCGGATCGCGCCAGCCTCGTGCGCAACGGCATGACCCGCGCGGAGGTCATCGCCATCATGGGTACGCCGCCGGTGACGGTGGAAGGCGGCGACCACGGCAGACTGATCTGGCTGGACACGACGGCAACGCCCTGGTCCTACCACGACCAGCGCGTCGACTTCCATTTCGATGAGCGCGGACGCGTGTACGGACGGCCCGAGGCGGCTCGCGCGGATCGGCCCCATCCCGGGAGCGATTGAGGCGCGGGCGGGTCACAAGGTGGGTGAAAACCGGTAGCATGCCCGCACATCCCCTCTCCGACCGGCCCATGAGCATCCTGCCAGCCCCCGTCCAACGCCTGGGATTCGCCCTGACGCTGATCCTGCTCGCGGCCGCCATGCTACTGTGGTCGGACCGCCATAGCCGCCATGCCCAGGGCCCCACGCCACTGCCGGTCAGCCGGATTCCGGTGGCCCTGCTGGTGCACAGCTCCAATCCGCTGTTCGACGACACCCGCCGCGGCGTGCTCGACGGACTGGCCGCGCGCGGTTTCCGCGACGGGCAGGAAATCGCGGTGACGCTCTACAACCCGGAGGGTGACCTGCCCACCGGCAACCTCATGGCGCAGAAAATCGCCAGCGGCAACGACCGCCTGGCGATCAGCATTTCCACCGTGATGCTGCAGGCGCTGGCCAATGCCAACAAGCTGGGCCGGCTGCCGCAGGTGTTCGGCGCGGTGACCTCGCCGGTCGGCGCCGGCGTCGGCATCCGCGCGCTGGACAGCCTGGACAAGCCGCCGCAGCTGACCGGCATCGGCACGCCGCAGCCGGTCGAGGACAGCTTCCGCCTGGCGCGCCGGCTCAACCCGGCGCTGAAGACCGTCGGCGTGGTCTGGAACCCGGCCGAGGTCAATTCCGAGATCTGCACCCGGCGGGCGCGGTCAATTTCGGCGGAACTCGGCATCACGCTGCTGGAGGCGCCGGTCGAGCAGACCAAGGATGTCCGCGAGGCGGCGGAATCGCTGGTGTCGCGTGGCGTCGAGGCGTTCTGGACCGGCGGCGACGCCACCGTCAACAATGCCGTCGACAGCCTGATGGGCGTGGCCCGGGCGGCGCGGCTGCCGGTGTTCTCCAACATGGCCGGCCACGTCAGGAACGGCGGCCTGTTCGACCTCGGCGCCAATTACTACGAGGTCGGCGAGGAAATCGGGCGCATCGCCGGCGACATCCTGGCCGGCGCCGATCCGGCGCGGATGCCGGCGCGCGACTACCTGCCGCGCCGGCTGCTGCTGAACGAGCAGGTCCGCACCGGCCTGCGCGACGCCTGGCAGTTCCCCGCCGATGTCCGGGCCGAAGCCAGCGAAACCCTCCCGGCCGTCGGCACCCCGCCGGCGGACCAGCCGACGGCCGGCAGCGGCAGTGGCGGCATACCCGGGCCGCAGCCGGGGCGCAACTACCGTGTCGGCGTCGCCTACTTCGCGCCGGAACCCGGCATCGACGCGGTGCTCGACGGCCTCAAGTCGGAACTGGCCCGGTTCGGCTACCGGGAAGGCCTTAACCTTCAGTTCCGGATGATGCACGCCCAGGCGGAGATCGCCCAGATTCCCACCATCGGCCAGGTGCTCGACAGCAGCGACGCCGACGTCATCCTGACCCTGACGACACCGGTGCTGCAGGGCGCGGGGCTGGGCGCGAAGCGCAAGCCGGTGGTGTTCACCTACGTGTCCGATCCGCTGGCGGCGGGTGCTGGGAAAAGTTTCACTGACCACCAGCCGAACGTGACCGGCATCGGCTCCATGCCGCCGGTCGGGGACCTGCTCGAGCTGACCCGCCAGGTGCTGCCGAACGTCCGCATCCTCGGCACGCTCTACAACCCCAGCGAGGCCAATTCGGTGAAGGTGGCGGCGGTACTGCGGGAGCATGTCGAGCGGGCCGGCCTGACCCTGGTGGAAATCCCCATCAACAACACCGCCGAGGTGGTCCAGGCGACGCAGGCGCTGGTGGCACGACGGGTCGGCGCCATTCTCGCGGTCGGCGACAACACCTTCTACCAGGCCTTCGACGCCATCGCCAAGACCGCCCGCGACGCCGGGCTGCCGCTGATGATCGACCAGTCGGACTTCCTCGACCACGATGCCCTGATGATGGTCGGCGCGGATTACCGCGAGAGCGGGCGCGCGGCCGCCGAGCCGCTGGCACGGGTGCTGAACGGCGCCAGGCCAGCCGATATCCCGTTCCGCAATGTCTCCCGGCGCACGGTGATGCTGAACGAGGCCAGCGCCAGACGGCTCGGCATCGTCTTTCCGGACCGCGTGCGCGCCCTGGTCACGCCCGCCGCGACACCGCCGGCACCAGCGCCGGCGACCGAGGCCAGGCCGCTGGACCATCCCTGGCGGATCAAGCGCATCCTCTATGTGGAATCGGCGCCGGCCGAGGACACCCTGCGCGGCATGGACGAGGGCTTCCAGGCTGCGGGGCTGGTGGCGGGACGCGACTATACGCTGAAAGAGGCCTCGGCCCAGGGCGACATGACGGTGCTGCCGGCACTGGCCGATGCCGCGCGCAGCGACGGCACCGAGCTGCTGGTCGTTCTCTCGACGCCGACCCTGGAAACCGCGGTGCGGAGGATCAGGGATCTGCCGATCGTCTTCACCTTCGTCGCCGATCCGGTGGTGGCTGGCGCGGGCCGGGACGACAGCCATCACCTGCCGAACGTCACTGGCGTCTACACACTGGGGCCCTATGCGGAGATGGCGGAACTGCTCGCCAGGCATTTCCCGCAGTACCGCACGTTGGGGACGCTGTACTCGCCGGCGGAGGACAACTCGGTGCACAACCGCGAGGTGTTCGAGGCCGAGGCGGCCCGGCGCGGCCTCGGCGTCGTCCCCCTGCCGGTCAACTCGCCGGGCGAACTGCCGGATGCTGCGCTGGCGCTGGCGGCGAAACCCATCGACGCCATCGTGCAGATCCTCGACAACCAGTCCTCCTCCGGCTTCACCGCCATCGCCCGGGCGGCCGCGCGGGCCCGCAAGCCGCTGTTCACCTTCATCGAATCCGGCGTCCGCCAGGGCGCGGCGGTGGGCCTGACCATGGATTATCACCAGGCCGGTTTCGATGCCGCCCTGAAGGTCGCCGACATCCTGCGCGGCAAGTCGCCAGCCGGGATGCCCTTCAGCCGGCCGACGAACATCCGCCTGGTGGTCAGCGAGGCACACGCCCGCAGCCTGGGCATGAACCTGCCGCCGGCGCTGCTGGAGCAGGCCGACCTTCGCCTCGACGCCCACCCCTGAGGAGAAGCCACCATGGACATCCAGACCCGTCTCGACGGCGAGACCATGCACGTCGAACTCGCCGGCCGGCTGGATGCTGCCTGGAGCGGCACGGTCGGCAAGACCCTGCAGGAAACCCTGCTGGTCGGCTGCCACAGCGTCATCCTCGATCTCGCCCAGGTCAACTATCTGAGTTCCGCCGGCATCCGCGTGCTGATGCTGCTGGCCAAGCAGCTGAAGAGCATCGGCGGCAAGCTGCACATCAGCGCGCAATCGACGCAGGTGCGGGAAGTGCTGGACATGGTCGGCTTCCACCGGCTGATCGAGCCGCCGCCCGCCGCCGCGCCATCGCCGGTAGCGACGCCGCAGCGGGAAAGCTGGTCCTGGGGCGGCGAAACCTACGAGGCCTACACACTGGATGCCAGCGCGCGGTTTGCCGGGCGCGTGGCCGGGCAGCCCCTGTCGCCGGCCGGCAGCCTGGCACTGGCGGAACCCCTGGCGCTGCACCTGACGGCAGACTCGCTGGCGCTGGGACTGGGCTCGCTGGGCGATGAGGTCAATCCGGCACGGGCCGGGGAACTGCTGGGCGTCGCCGGGCTCGCCGTCTGCCTGCCAGGCGACGACCCCTCGCATCCCGACTGGCTGGCCAGCGAAGGCGATCTCGTCGCCAGCCTGCGCCTGTACTACGGGCTGCATGCCAGCGGCCGGTTCCGCGATTTGCTGCGCTTCGGCCTGCTGCCCGATTCCCCGCCCCTGCCGCTCGGCCAGCTGGCCGCCGCCGCGCTGGAACGCTGCGCGACGGAGCAGGCGGTGCTGGTGATGGTCGCGGAAACCGCCAGCCTGGTCGGCGCCGCCCTGCAGGCGCCGCCGGAGCGGCCGGTGGACGACTGGTTCGCATTCCCGGCCCTGCGCGACCGGCTGCTGTTCACCGCCGAGCCCGCGCACGCCAGCGAAACCTGCCTGATCGTCGGCGTGGTAGCACGCGGCCCCCGGGCACCCTTGGCCGGCCTGCTGCGTCCCCTTGGCCATGGTGGCGAGCTCGACGCCCACTGCCATGCCGCCGTGGTGCCCTATCGCCCGGTCCACAAGGGGCTGATCGAGCTGGCCCCGACCCTGGCCGGGCTGCTGGAGAGCGAGTGCCTGCGCGGCGTCCTGCACCTGCTCAACGATGACCGCGAGGGCATCGGCGCCGGCGAGAGCCACCTCCGCCGCGGCGCGATCTGGTGCGCGCCGCTGCATCTCGACGTCCCGCCCGCCAACCCGCCGGAGACCCCGCCATGACGCTCCTGATCGGCGCGCTGACCCTAGGCACGATCCTCGCCCTGCTGGCCATCGGCGTATACCTGTCGTTCCGCATCTTCGCCATCGCCGACATCACGGTGGACGGCTCGCTGACCCTCGGCGCCGCTGTCACCGGTGTGCTGCTGGTCAAGGGCGGCATGCATCCGCTGCCGGCGACCGGGGCCGGTTTCCTCGCCGGCATGGCGGCCGGCACGGTGACCGGCATCCTCCAGACCCGCTTCCGCATCAACGCCCTGCTGGCCGGCATCCTGGTGATGACGGCGCTGTACTCGGTGAACCTTCGCGTCATGGGTCGCAGCAACCTGCCCTTCCTGGGCGCGACCACCCTGTCCACGCTGTGCGAGGACCTGGGCCTGGCCTGGTTCGGCGCCGAGCGCATCGACCTGCTCGGCTGGGAGGTGGCCAGCGCCGACCTGACCGTGCTGTTGCTCATGGCGCTGCTGGTGGCGGCGGTGGCGACGGCGCTGTGGGCCTTCCTCAAGACCGACCTCGGTACCGCCATGCGCGCCTCGGGCGACAACCCGCAGATGGTTCGCGCCCTGGGCGGCCCGGTCGAGGCCTACCGGGTGATCGGCCTGGCGCTGGCCAACGGGCTGGTGGGACTGGCCGGTTCGCTGTGGGCGCAGTACCAGAATTTCGCCGACGCCCAGATGGGCATCGGCATGGTCGTCTGGGGCCTGGCCAGCGTCATCATCGGCGAGGCCATGACCGGCGCCGGCGCGGGGGTGGGACTCGCCATCGCCGGCGCCGTGCTCGGCTCGGTGCTGTTCCGGGAACTGGTGGCCATCGCCCTGTCGTTCGGCCTCAACCCCAACGACCTGAAGCTGGTGACGGCGGTGTTCGTGTTCGCCGCGCTGATCCTGCCGGACATCCTGGCCAGGCTGTCGACGGCGCGACGGCGGGAGGACGCATGAGCACACCGACGCCGCTGGTCAGGCTCAGCGCCGCCAGCAAGACCTTCCATGCCGGCACCGTCAACGAGGTACGCCCGTTGCAGCGGGTCGACCTGGAAATCGCCGAGGGGGCCTTCGTCATCGTGCTCGGCGGCAACGGCTCGGGCAAGTCGACGCTGCTCAATGCCATCGCCGGCAGCTTCCGGCTCGACAGCGGCCGCATCGCGCTGGACGGCCACGACGTCACCGACTGGCCGGAGCACCGGCGCGCCGCGCTGATCGGGCGGGTGTTCCAGAACCCCTTCTCGGGCACCGCGCCGAACATGACCATCGCCGAGAACTTCGCCCTGGCGATGCGCCGCGGCCTGTTCCGCGGCCTCGGCTGGGCCACCTCGGCAGCGCGCATGGACGAGCTGCGCGACCGCGTCCGCGAGCTGAAGATGGGGCTGGAAAACCGGCTCGACACCGCCATCGGCAGCCTCTCCGGCGGCCAGCGCCAGGCGCTGACCCTGCTCATGGCGACCTGGCTGAAGCCGCGCCTGCTGCTGCTGGACGAGCATACCGCGGCCCTCGACCCGCGGAGCGCCGATCAGGTCATCGCCCTCACCGACCGCATCATCCGCCGGGAACGCCTGACCACGCTGATGGTCACGCATGCCATGCAGCAGGCGGTGAACCTGGGCGACCGCATCGTGATGATGCACAAGGGCCAGATCCTGCATGATTTCAGCGGTAGCGAGAAACGCCGCCAGCGGGCCGACGACCTGCTGGCCATCTTCGAGAACGTGCGCCGGCGCGAGCTGCTGGACGAAAGCGCCGCCGAGCTGCTGCGGCGGCAGTATGTGTAGCAGCCATGCGCACACAGCCGCCCGGAACGCTTGCCGAGGCGGCGCACAGCCGCCGGCAGGAAGACGCGCCGCGCCGCAACGGGATGCGCTCGGGTATCATTCCGCAGCCTGATCCGCCTGCCGGGGAGGCCGGCACGCGCCGGCCGGCCGCTCGACATCCACCTGAATACTGGAATTCAATGCTGCCAAGGACACCAAGCCCCATGCCAGTCTTCCTGTCGTTCATCGCCGCGCTCCTGGGTTTCGGGCTGCCGGCGACCGTTCTTGCCGCGGCCCCGGATGGTCCGCCGCTGGATCTCACCCACCACTGGGTCGGCTACGGCGCCCTCGCCATCTTCTTCCTGGCCTACATCCTGGCCATGCTGGAAGAATCGACCATGCTGCGGAAATCCAAGCCGATGGTGTTCGCCGCCAGCCTGATCTGGGTGCTGATCGGCGCGGTCTACGTGCGGGGCGGCATGGGCGAGGTCTCCGGACATGCCTTCCGCAGCAGCCTGGAGGGCTACGCCGAGCTGTTCCTGTTCATCCTGGTGTCGATGACCTACCTGAATGCCATGGAGCAGCGTGGCGTGTTCGACAACCTCAGGGTCTGGCTGCTGAGCAAGGGTTTCGGCTACCGCAAGCTGTTCTGGATCACCGGCACCCTGTCGTTCTTCATGTCCTCGGTGCTCAACAACCTGACCACGGCCCTGCTGATGGGCGCCGTGGTGCTGGCCATGGCCCGGGACAATCGCCGCTTCATCGGCGTCGCCTGCGTCAACATCGTGGTGGCGACCAACGCCGGCGGCTCCTTCAGTCCGTTCGGCGACATCACCACGCTGCTGGTCTGGCAGAAGGGTGTCGTGCCGTTCGCGCACTTCTTCTCGCTGTTCCTGCCGGCGGTCGTCAACTTCGTCGTCCCGGCCATGCTGATGAACTTCTGGGTTCCCCGCGGGCAGCCGGCCGCCGCCGCCCAGCTGATGCCGATGCGGCGCGGGGCGCTGGGTATCATCGCGCTGTTCTTCCTGACCATCATCACGGCGGTCTGCTTCGAGAACTTCCTCGACCTGCCGCCGGCGGCCGGCATGCTGGCGGGCCTCAGTTACCTGAGCTTCTATTTCTACTACCTCTACAGCTCACGGGCGAAGGACCAGGGAACCCTGGTCGCCCCGCTGCCGGCGGATGAGGACCATGAAGTCGCCGAGGCGGTCAGGAGCGAGCTGACCGACCAGCATGCGTATTTCGACGTGTTCCACAATGTCTCGCGGCTGGAGTGGGACACCCTGCTGTTTTTCTACGGCGTCATGGTCAGCGTCGGCGGCCTGAGTTTCATCGGCTACCTGACCTTGGCCTCGAACTTCCTCTACAGCGACCTCGATCCGACGCTGGCCAATGTGCTGGTCGGCGTGGTGTCGGCCTTCATCGACAATGGCACCATCATGTATGCCGTGCTGACCATGGCGCCGAAGATTTCCGAGGGCCAGTGGCTGCTGGTGACGCTGACCGCCGGCGTCGGCGGCAGCATGCTGGCGATCGGCTCGGCGGCCGGCGTCGGCCTGCTGGGGCAGACCAAGGGCATCTACTCCTTCATGACGCATCTCAAGTGGCTGCCGGCCATCGCGCTGGGCTATGCCGCCAGCATCCTGACCCATTTCGCCATCAATGCCCGTTTCTTCTGAACACCCGGGCGGCGCCACCATGCCGTGGCCGGCCAGCGGCGCCCGGACCCTGGACCCGACGCCGTGACCCGCCTGCTTTCCCTCGCCCGCATCTTCGGGATGATGCTGGTGGTCTTCAGCATCACCTACCTGCTGCCCATCGCCACCGCGCTGATCTACGACGACGGCACCGAACTGCTGTTCGTCATGGACATGGGCCTGACGCTTGGCATCGGTGCCGCGCTGTTCGGCCTGACGCGCCATTTCCAGCAGGACATCAAGGCCCGCGACGGCTTCATCTTGGTGGTACTGGCCTGGCTGGGTATGGCGGCCTTCGCCACCTTTCCGCTGACCTCCTACCTGCAGGACCTGTCCTTCACCGACGCCTATTTCGAGACCATGTCGGGCCTGACGACCACCGGCTCGACGGTGCTCAGCAACCTGGACTATCTGCCCCCGGCCATCAACCTGTGGCGCCACGAGCTCAACTGGCTCGGCGGCATGGGCATCATCGTGCTGGCCGTGGCCATTCTGCCGATCCTCGGCATCGGTGGCCGCCAGCTCTATGTCGCCGAAACGCCGGGCCCCATCAAGGACAGCAAGCTGACGCCGCGCATCACCGAGACGGCCAAGAATCTCTGGGTGACCTACGCCCTCATCACCGTCGCCTGCATCCTGGCCCTGCGCTGGGCCGGCATGGACTGGCTGGACGCCGTCTGCCACGCCTTCGCCACCATGGGACTGGGCGGCTTCTCGACCCATGACGCCAACGTCGGCTTCTTCAACTCGCCGGAAATCGAATTCGTGCTGATCGTCTTCATGCTGCTGGCGGGCATGAATTTCGCCACCCATTTCATCGCCCTGCAGCAACGGAGCCTGACCCCCTACCGGCACGATCTCGAAGCCATGCCCTTTCTGGTCCTGATGCTGGGCAGTTGCGCCGGGCTGGGGCTCTACCTGTGGCAGGAGGGGGTTTACGAGGACTATTTCACCGCCCTGCGCCATGCCAGCTTCAATCTGGTGTCGATCGGAACGGACTGCGGCTTCGCCAGCACCGACTTCAACGACTGGCCGATCTTCGCCCCGCTGTGGATGCTGTTCGTTAGCTGTGTCGCGGCCTGCACCGGCTCCACCGGGGGCGGCATCAAGATGATGCGCACCCTGATCCTGATCAAGCAAACTCAGAACCAGATGTTCCAGCTGACGCACCCCTCGGCGATCAACCCCCTGAAACTGGGCCATACCGTGGTGAGCTCGCGCATCGTGTTGTCGGTGCTGGGCTTCATCTTTGCCTACTTCATGACCATCGTCATCCTGACCCTGCTGCTGGTCATCAGCGATCTGGACTTCATCTCGTCCCTGACGGCCGTGATCGCGAGCATCAACAACGCCGGCCCCGGCCTCGGCGAAGTCGGCCCTGCCAGCAACTATGCCGGCCTGACCGACTTCCAGACCTGGATCTGCACCCTGGCGATGTTTCTCGGCCGCATCGAGGTCTTCACGGCACTGATCCTGTTCACGCCGGCGTTCTGGCGCAAATAGGCCGGACGGATCACGGTCGCGAATGATGTTCGGGATTTCCGGTCCGATCCCGCTCGCGGGCAACCGGTACCGGCGGCCTATCATCCCACCGGCTCAACGACACAACCCGGGAGCACTTTCCGCATGACCCCTTCCACCGACCCCATCGACAAATTCTGGCGCATCGGACTCATCACCGTGCTTGCGGTCTACCTGCTGATCTTCGTCGGCGGCGTGGTGCGGGCCTCGGGTTCGGGCATGGGCTGTCCAGACTGGCCGACCTGCTTCGGACGGCTGATCCCGCCCACGCAGGAATCGCAGCTGCCGCCGGACTATCACGAGAAATACATCGGCTACGGCGACACCACCTTCAACCCGGTCAAGACCTGGACCGAATACGTGAACCGGCTGCTGGGCGTCACCATCGGCCTGCTGATCCTGACCACCTTCCTCCGCGCCTGGCCGTTCCGCAGGACCGATCCGCCCGTCTTCCACCAGGCGCTGGGCGCTTTCCTGCTGGTCGGCTTCCAGGGCTGGCTGGGCTCGCGGGTGGTGGCCAGCGAACTGAAACCGGTCCTGATCACCGTGCACATGGTGGTCGCCTTCATCATCGTGTCGCTGCTGATCCATACCCTCTGCCGTGCCCGGCGGGACTGGCTGACCGGACTCGACACCCGTGGCCTGCCACCGCGCTGGCGGACGGTGCTGGGCGTGGCGCTGGGCCTGACGCTGCTGCAGGTGGCGATGGGCACGCAGATTCGCGAGGCGGTGGATGGCATCACCAACGCGCAGGTGATCGCCGAGCGCAATATCTGGCGCGAGCATTTCCCGATCATCTTCTACGTGCACCGCTCGTTCTCTTCCGTGATCCTGTTCACCAACCTGTGGCTGGCGTGGAAACTGTGGCAGGCGCTGGCGCCCGGCCATCTCCTGCGCCGGGTGGGCCTGCTGCTGGCAGGGCTGGTCGTGGTGGCCATCCTGACCGGGGTGACGCTGGACCGGCTGGGCTTCCCGGCCTATGTGCAGCCCTTTCACCTGCTGCTGGCCAACCTGATCTTCGGCTGCCAGTTCTTCCTGTTCAACGCGACAGGCTACGCCCGGAGCGCCCCGCCGGCGGCGCTGACCATCCCCGGCTCCGCGACCAGGCTCTGAAGCCGCCGTGCTGGTGGGAACCTCGAATTACCGCCTCGTTCCCCATGAAACGCCGTGAGCCAGGCCGAGAGCAGCCCGATTCGCCGGTTTTTTGGGCGTGGCTCCGCCGGGAGGTCTTTCGGATTCCCCGACATCGCCCGGTGGGCGGGTTTCGGGCGCACCTCGGGCGTTAAAAGGCCGGCACCCCGCTCGCATTCAGGCTGCATAACCGGCGCAGGTGGTACGCGGCCGCTTGGCCCATGAGCCGGAACGTGGCCCGGTCCAGGCCGATGCCCCGGAGGCGTTGGCCGCCTAGGTGCGCCAACCCGGCAAACACGGGCTCGACCCGGGCGCGCGTCCGGGCGATGCGGGTATTGCGCCGCGCCTGGCAGACGGACAGGGGCTTACCCTTCTCGGCCTTGCGCCGGATGTGGACCCGCCCGCCGTCGGCCTTGAGCCGGACCTCGCGTTCACGGTCCACAGAGCCCTTGTCGCCGTAGCGATCGCGCCCGGTGTTGGCGAGGTCCAGCACGTCCTCCAGATGAAGGGTGTCGTTGTCGCGGGCCGTGCTCACCTTGAGCCGGCGGATCCGCATGCGGTGGCGGCCGGCTATCGCCCGCTTCAGAGCCGCTCTTGGCGCCAAACAGTCGACCATAGCCGAAAAGGCCGGTCTTGATCAGAGCAAGGTCTCAAGAATTGAAAAAGGCGACATCGCCTCATCATCCGATGTCGAAAGGATTCTCGATGCGCTTGAGGCTTTGGGTGCACCAGACGTAGCCGA
>NZ_BAAHXD010000046.1:0-29922 GCF_054657115.1 Methyloparacoccus murrellii
GCCGGATAACGCCGAAGCCCCGCGTGGCCAGGGGACATCATCGGCGGCGCGACCGCCGTGGGATAATGAGCCCCCGATTCGCCACCCCGACGCCGTCACGCCGCCATGCCACCCCTGCAGAACAGCCCGTCGCAACCTGCCGCCGAGCACATGCGCCTGGACAAGTGGCTGTGGGCGGCCCGCTTCTTCAAGACACGCCAGCTGGCCATCGAAGCCATCAATGGCGGCAAGGTCCACGTCGACGGCCAGCGCAGCAAACCCGGCAAGGAGATCGGCATCGGCACCCGCATCGCCCTCACCAAGGAGCCCTATGCCTGGGACATCACCGTGACCGCCCTGCAAAAGCAGCGGCGTCCGGCCCAGGAAGCCGCCCTGCTCTACGAGGAGAGCGAGGCGAGCCGCCTGCGGCGCCAGGCGGAGGCCGAACGCCGCCGCGCCGAGCGGGAACTGGGCGTGCCGGTCGATGGCCGTCCGAACAAGCGGGAACGGCGCCTGATCCACCGTTTCAAGCGCTCCGAAGCATGAGCGCGACCCTGGCCGGCATGGCCACAGCCGACACACCGGCCGAGCAGCCAGTCTTCACCGTCTCGGGCCTGAACCGCGTCTGCCGGTTCCTGCTCAACGAAAGCCTCGGCATGATCCGGATCGAGGGCGAAATCTCCAATTTCACCGCCGCCACCTCTGGGCACCTGTACTTCACGCTCAAGGACACCGAGGCACAGGTCCGCTGCGCCATGTTCAGACCCCAGGCGCAACGGTTGAGGAGCCGCCCGCAGAACGGCGATCACGTGCTGCTGGGCGCGCAGGTCAGCCTGTACGAGCCGCGCGGCGACTACCAGCTGATCGTCGAAAGTCTGGAGCCGGCCGGCAACGGCGCCTTGGCCCTGGCTTTCGAACGGCTCAAGGCCAGGCTCGCCGCCGAAGGGCTGTTCGACGAAATCCACAAGCAACCCCTGCCAGCCCTGCCGAAAACCGTCGGCGTCATCACCTCCCCGACCGGGGCGGCCATCCGCGACATCCTGACCGTGCTGCGGCGCCGGTTTCCGGCCATCGAGGTCGTCCTCTACCCGACCAAGGTGCAGGGGAGCGCCGCCAGGGACGAGATCGTCCGCGCGCTGCAACTGGCCAACCGGCTGAAGAACTGCGACGTCATCATCCTCGGCCGCGGCGGCGGCTCGACCGAGGATCTCTGGTGCTTCAACGAGGAGGCCGTGGCGCGCGCCATCTTCCACTCGCACATTCCGGTCGTCTCCGCCGTCGGCCACGAGACCGACTTCACCATCAGCGATTTCGTCGCCGACCTGCGCGCGCCCACACCATCGGCCGCGGCGGTTGCCGTCAGCCCGGACCGCCAGGAATGGCTCGCCCGGCTGGACCGGCTGCGGGGGCGTCTGAGCCAGAACCTGCGGCAGCGGCTGGAACAGGCCCGCCAGCAGCTGCGGCAGTTCGAGAAGCGGCTGGCATCCCAGCATCCCGAGCAGCGCCTTCGCACCCGGGCGCAGCGGCTGGATGAACTCGAACTGCGCATGAACCGGGCCATGTGCCAGCATGGCCGGGGATTGGCGCAACAACTGCTGATGCAGCGGAATCGCCTGCTGGGCTCGCGCCCGGATTCGCGCATGCCGCTGCTGGAGGCACGGCTGGAACAGGTCAGCCGGCAACTGGCCGCCGCGTGGCAGCGACGCCACGATCTCGCGCAGCACCGGACCGAACGCCTGGCCCAGGCCCTGCATGCTGTCAGTCCGCTGGCCACCCTCGCCAGGGGCTACAGCATCACCACCCGCGTGGACACGGGGGCATTGCTGCATTCACCGGTGGCCGTGGAGCCCGGCACCCACATCCGGACCTTGCTCCGCGACGGCATACTGGTCAGCACGGTCGAGACGATCGAGAACCCGACCGACGCCTAGCCCCGCGCACGGAACCTGCGTTGTCGTGCCCCCGATATCGGCGGCGGAGTGCCGGAAACGCGCTATTCGCTTGCCACAGCCACCGGTTGCTTGCGGGCTTTCGACCGGCCCGCGGCGCTGATGAACACCACCGATCCGACGATGATCGCCGACGCCGACAGGATGCGCGGGGTCAAGGGTTCCTGGGCGAACCAGTTGCCGAGGAACACCGCCACCAGCGGATTGACGTAGGCGTAGGTCGATACCAGCGGAATCGGCGCGTTCTGCAGGAGCCAGGCATAAGCGACGAAACCGATCATCGAGCCGAAGGCGACCAGATAGGCCAGGGCCAGCCATGAGTCGGCGGACACCTGGGCGAAACTGAACCCCCTCAACTCACCGGCGATGGCGCTCGCGGCCATCAGGGCGACACCGCCGGTCAGCATTTCCGCGCCCGTGGCCATCAGGGCGGACTTCGGCAGGTCCAGGGCCTTGCCGCAGATCGAGCCGACCGCCCACAGGAAACCGGCGGTCAGGAGCGCCGTCATGCCGAAAGCATCCGGCTGCAGGCCATCGGCGTCGCGCGAAGGGCCGACCAGCAGGTAAATCCCCGCGAAACCGCTAGCGAGCCCCGCCATCACGCCAACACCCGGTCTCTCGCCCCGCGGCCTGAGCGCGTCGGCGATCACCATGAACATCGGCACCGCGCCGATGATCAGGGCTGCGACGCCCGAAGGCACGGTCTGCTCGGCCCAGGCGACCAGGCCGTTGCCGCCGAGCAGCAGCAGGGTGCCGACAATGGCCGCCGATCGCCATTGACGCAGCGTCGGCAGAGCATCGCCGGCCACGCGGCGCCAGACAAACAGGATCGCGCCCGAAACCAGAAAGCGGAGGCCGGCCGACAAAAAGGGCGGCAGGGTCTCCACCGCGAAGCGGATCACCAGGTAGGTCGACCCCCAGACGAGGTAAACCGCCAGCAGTGCCATCCAGGTTTTCGTTTTCATGGCTCGAATGCCGGGATGATCTCGGTTTCCGCCTTGCCCGCCGCGACCCATTCCGCCACGGCCGGATGGCCGAGCACCGTGTTCACGTATTCCAGCGCCGCTGGCCCGGCCTCCAGTTGATACGAGTGGAAGCGCAGGGCGACTGGCGCGTACATGGCGTCCAGGCTGCTGAACTGGCCCAGCAGCCAGGGACCGGAGTTTCCATGCCGTTCACGGCACTCGCGCCAGATTTGGCCGATGCGCGCAACATCCCGGGAGACCGCTTCGGGCAAGGCCTTGGGCGCCGGCGGCCGCCGGCAGTTCATGCCGCAGTGACCGCGCAGGGCGGCAAAGCCCGCATGCATTTCCGCCGCAAGGGAACGGGCCTGCGCCCGGTCGGGCATCGCCGCCGGCCATCCTCGGGTTTCCGGGAAGCGCTCGGCCAGATACTCGAGGATGGCCAGCGAATCCCAGACTGTCACGTCACCGTCAATCAGCACGGGGACTTTGCCGGCCGGCGCGTAAGCGGCGATGCGAGCCGGCGAGTCCTCCCGGTACAGGGGGATCCGGATTTCCGCGAACGGAATGCCATGGTGTTTCAGGAACAGCCAGGGCCGCAGGGACCAGGAGGAATAATTCTTGTTGCCGATGACCAGAGTCAGACGCATGACAGGCACCTCGTTTCGATAAAAAGACTTACCGGGACATCAGGGCGACGCGCGCG
The DNA here is from genome assembly GCF_054657115.1 of Methyloparacoccus murrellii. Taxonomy (NCBI): domain Bacteria; kingdom Pseudomonadati; phylum Pseudomonadota; class Gammaproteobacteria; order Methylococcales; family Methylococcaceae; genus Methyloparacoccus; species Methyloparacoccus murrellii. Next base: position 3,597 of record NZ_BAAHXD010000046.1, read on the forward strand.
CGGTCACGTTGCGCGCTGGCGGCTTCGTCCAGAATCTCCGCGAGCCAGGCAACGCCCTGCGCGATCTGTTCCGGGGACGCATGGCTGAAGTTGAGACGCAAGGCCGGATAGCGCAGTTCTCCCGTGGGGAAGAACGGATCGCCCGGCATGAACGCCACCTTGCGATCCAGTGCCGCATGCAGCGCCGCCAGGGTGTCGCATTCGCGGGTCAGGCGCAGCCAGAAGAACAGGCCACCGGCCGGCGCCCGCCACTCGGCGAGTCCGCCGAAATGCTGCCGCAAGGCAGCTTGCATGGCAGCACGCCGTTCCCCGTAGAGCCGCAGCAGCCGCGCGAGGTGTTCAGCGAACCCGGCCGAGTCCAGAAACTGCGTCAGCCAGGCCTGGCCGATCCGGTTGGTGTGCAGGTCGCTGGACTGTTTCAGCCGGACCAGTCCGCAGAACAACGATGGCGACGCGGCGAGGTAGCCCACCCGCAAACCCGGCGCGGTGATCTTGGAAAAGCTGCCGAGATAAACCCAGGGCGTCCGTTCCAGGTAGGCACAGAGCGGCGTCCGGTCGACCGGCTGGTAAACCAGATCCCGGTAGGGATCGTCCTCGATCAGCGGCACCCCGGTCTCGTCGAGAATCTCGGCCACGGCACGCCGGATCTCGTCCGTGTAACAACAGCCGGACGGGTTCTGGAACGTCGGGATGAGGTAGACGAACGCCGGCCGACGATGGGCGATGGCCCGGCGCAGATTGTCCGGGTCGATGCCGTCGGCGGACAGCGGGAGCCCCTCGAATTCCGCACCATACACGCCGAGCGCCTGAATCGTGGCGAGATAGGTGGGCGCTTCCAAAAGGACCGGCGCACCTTCATCGATGAACAGCTTGCCGACCAGATCGATACCCTGCTGCGAGCCGGACGTCACCAGCACCTGCTCGACGCTGCAAGCCATGCCCAGTGCCGACAGATTGCGTGCGACCAGGCTGCGCAGGGCCGGTTCCCCCTCGCTGGGACCGTATTGCCGAGCATCATCGGCGAAGTCCCGGAAATTCAGGGGCGGCATCGCATCGATGGCCGGCAAGCCACCGGCAAAGGAAATCATGCCGGGCCGCTGGGTCAGCTGCAGGATGTCGCGGACCAGGGAGCTGGTGAGCCGTCCGGCACGGCGGGACAATCGGGGTGCCATGCTTACAGCCCCGGCATGCCGATGTAGCCCGGCAAGGCGCAGATACGCGCGATCCATTGCCGGACCTCGGGAACCTCGTCCAGCGCGACGCCACCTTCCGGAGCCAGCGCGACATACGGATAGCAGGCGATGTCGGCGATGGTCGGGCGGTCGGTGGCGAGCCATGGTTGGTGCCCTAGATGGCGTTCCATGACCGCCAGTCCGGCCCGGCCCAAGGCCTGGCATGGTGCCAGTTCCCAGGGACGATTGAAACGGGTGATCGCACGGGCGCGTGCCAGTCCATACAGGATTTCGTTTTCCGACACCGCCAGCCACTGCATGACACTAGCCATCGCCGCCGCATCGAGGGGAAGCCAGCGATCGCCGCCGTGTTTCCTGGCCAGATAGACCAGGATCGCCATCGAATCCCACACGAGGATGCCGGCATCATCCAGTACCGGCACCTGGCCACGCGGATTCAAGGCCAGGAAAGCTGCCTCCCGGTGTTCCCCTTGCATCAGGTCGACAGGGATGGACTCGCAATTCACCCCCAGCAATGAACAAAACAGCCTCACTTTGTAGCAATTCCCCGATAATTCCATGTCATAAAGCTTCATGATCGTTCCTGATTGGAATGTGGTTGTTCCTGGAAGCCGCCTTCAAATTACCGTGGGTACCACGCCGGCACTGCCCGTGACGCTTGAAGACGGCTTCCTGATCCAGGACATCACGGACTGCCGAACCGCGATGGCCGTCGGGCCTGCTCTCGACCAATCGCGCCGGTGCGCGCTGGCTGACCCACAGGCTGGTCACCACGATGGCCGCCACGCCGAACAGCGAGCCGGTCAACGGCTCGCCCAGCCATCCGGCGCAAGCGCCCAGGGTCAGGAACGGTTGCAGCAACTGGAGCTGACCCATCCGCGCGATACCGCCCAGGGCCAGACCGCGATACCAGAACACGAATGCCAGAAACTGGCTGACCACGGCGACATAGACGAACCCGCCCCAGGCGGAAGGCGGTGCCGAGAGTTCGGCATGGAGCGCCAGCCAGCACAGGGGCAGCAGCAACCAGGGCGCGGCCAGCACCAGCGCCCAGCTGATCACCTGCCAGCCACCGAGGCTGCGGGTCAAGCGGGCACCTTCGGCATAACCCAGGGCCGCCAGCAAGGCGGCTGCGAACAGCCAGAGATCGCCCGGGCGAAGCTTGCCGCCACCGGCGTCGAGGGCGAATCCGAACACCGCGCCGGCGCCGCACAGTGCCGCAATCCAGAAACGTGCCGGCAATCGCTCGCGCGCCAGCCAGGTGCCGAAACAGGCCGTCGCCAGGGGCGTCAGCGACAGCGTGATGCTGCCGTGGGATGCCGGCAGTTGCTGCATGGCCCAGGCGGAAAGGACCGGAAACCCGATGACTACCCCCACGGCAACCAGGGCCAGACGCCCGAGCTGATGGCGCTTTGGCCGGGGCTGCCGGGTGACCAGCAAGGCCATGGCGGCCAACCCTGCGGCGAGCACGCCGCGCCCGAGGGCAACCAGCCAGGGATCGAAATACAGGACGGCCATGCGCGTCGCGGGCAACGTCAGGCTGAACCCGGCCACGCCCAGGAAGGCGGGCAGCCAGGCCCGCCGTAGAGTCATCGCGTCCGCTTGCATGTGGCATACCTCCGTCAAGGGTGTCTCCGAACCGTGTCAGCGTCACCATAGGCCCCCAAGTCTGGACAATACAGATACAGTTGCCATTCAACCCACTAGACTGTATCGGCCATGGAACCATAACAATCATGCATTCCCTCAACCTCGATCCCCACGACAGCCGGCCCCTGATCGAGCAGATCGTGGCCGGCATCAAGCAGCGCGTCGACGAGCGCGCCTTGCGGCCTGGCGCGCGCCTGCCGTCGATCCGGCATTTCGCGAACACGCATCGGGTCAGCAAGTTCACCGTGGTCCAGGCCTTCGACCGGCTGGTCGCGATGGGTTACCTGAAATCCCGGCAAGGATCGGGTTTTTACGTGGCGCAACGCTCGGAGGCCGGTGCTGCGGCGAATCAGTCCTGCCGGCTGGAGCGGGCCATGGACGTGCTCTGGCTGCTGCGCAATGCCCTGCAGGAGCAATCCCACCTTGCCATGCCCGGGGCCGGCTGGCTGCCCGGCGAGTGGATGGATGGCGAGGGCATTCAGCGGAGTCTGCGCACGCTCGCCCGCAAAAGCGGCGCCTATCTGACCGGCTACGGTCTGCCGGCCGGCTACGAACCCTTGCGGTCGCTGCTGGCACGGCGGCTCGACGACCAGGGTATCGGCTGCTCGACCCGGCAGATCGTCACTACCCGCGGGGCCACCCATGCCCTGGACCTGATCAGCCGGCTGTTCGTCAAACCGGGCGACGCCGTGCTGGTGGACGATCCCGGGTACTACACCCTGTTCGGCTATCTGAAGCTGTCCGGGGCGCGACTGGTCGGCGTGCCCTGGACCCCGCAGGGGCCGGATACGGTCGCGATGGAAAGCCTGATCGAGGAGCACCGGCCCAAGGTGTTTTTCACCAATACCCTGCTGCACAACCCGACCGGAGTCAGTATTACCCAGCCGGTTGCCCACCGGGTTCTGCAACTGGCCGAACGCTACGACCTGATGATCGTGGAGGACGATATCTATGGCGACTTGCTGACCGGGCAGGCAACGCGCCTTGCGACGCTCGACCAACTGGAACGGGTGGTGTTCGTCAGCAGTTTTTCCAAAACCGTTTCCGCAAGCCTCCGGGTCGGCTTCCTGGCCTGCCGGTACGAGGTGGCTGAGAGCCTGACCGATCTCAAGCTGCTGACCAGCCTGACCACCCCGGAAATCGACGAACGGCTGGTCTACGAACTGCTTACCGATGGCTATTACCGGAAACACCTGGAGAAGCTGCGCTCGCGCCTGCGCAAGGCGCGCGGCGAGGCGATCCGGAATCTCGAGAGCAGCGGGCTGGAAATCTACCAGGACGCGGAGGACGGGATGTTCATCTGGGCCCGGCGCGCGGCGTCGGAAAACGCCACGCACGTGGCCGCGGCGGCCGCCAGCCAGGGCATCATGCTGGCCCCCGGCGCCCTGTTCAGGCCGCAGCAGGAAGCCTCGCCCTGGCTACGCTTCAATGCCGCGGGTTGCGGCAACCCGGCCATCTTCCGCTTCCTGCGCGAGTCCCAGGCGCAGCCATCCCGGCAAGTTTTCTGAAGCCGGCAGGCAGGCGATGATGAAGGTGGCCACAGAGCATCACCATCCAATGCGGGGACTCAAAGACGCGCGGGTGCGGGCAGGAAGGCCAATCGCAGAACAAACGCCGGCAGAAGCCCGGACCCGTCCCGACGACATGACCGCGGGCTGCGGATTCGCCCGCGCGATGAGCCGTTCTTCGGCGAAAATCCGGAGCCATCGTTTTCAGCGCGGCGACCGCAAGATAGACCCGAGCGCGTCCGCCAAAGCCCGGCACTGAGCGTCGGTGCCGATGGTGATGCGCATGAATTGCTCTATCCGCGGCTGCCTGAAATGGCGTACGACGATATGCCGCTCCCGCAGCGCCGCCGTCAGTTCCGCCACGTCCCGAAAGGGATGCCGGACGAACACGAAGTTCGCGGCGGACGGCAAGACTTCGAAACCCAATCCGGACAGCTCCCGGACGAGCCGGTTCCGGCTGCGGACGACGGCTTGCCGGGTGCTCTCGAAATAATCCCGGTCCTCGAACGCCGCCACCGCGCCGGCGATGGCCAGGCGATCCAGCGGATAGGAATTGAAGCTGCCTTTCACGCGCTCCAAAGCCTCGATCAAGCCGCCGTCTCCTATGGCGAAACCCACCCGGAGGCCCGCCAGCGACCGCGACTTGGACAGGGTTTGGATCACCAGCAGATTGGGGAAGCGTTCGACCAGCGCCACGGCGGATTCGCCGCCGAAATCGATATAGGCTTCGTCGATCACGACGACCGATTCGGTGTTGTATTCGAGCAGCGCCTCGATCTCGGCGATCGGCAGCAGGCAACCCGTGGGCGCGTTCGGATTCGGGAAGATGATTCCGCCGTTCGGGCAGCGGTAATCGTCGATCCGGATCTCGAAGCTTTCGGTCAGCGGAACGCAGGCGTGTTCGATGCCGTAAAGGCCGCAGTAAACCGGATAGAAACTGTAGGTGATATCGGGGAACAGAATGGGCGAGCCGTGCTGCAGCAGCGCTTGAAATGTGTGGGCCAGCACCTCGTCCGATCCGTTGCCGACGAAGACCCGCTTCTTCTCGACGCCGTAAAATCGGCCGATGGCTTCTTTCAGGCGATCGGCCTCGGGATCGGGATAAAGCCGGAGCGTTTCGCCCGTCTCACCGCGCAAGGCTTCCAACACCCTGGGCGAAGGCGGATAAGGGTTTTCGTTGGTGTTGAGCTTGATCAGATGGCTCAACTTGGGCTGCTCGCCGGGGGTGTAAGAGGTCAAATCCCGGACGGCCGGGCTCCAAAATTTATTCACGAATTGCCGACTCCAGCTTCATGGGTATAAAGATCACGCCCGAACGGTCGATCGCTTCGGACTGCCCGACGAATCCGAATGTCTCATAGAGGCCGACGGCGTAGCGGGAAGAATTGACGGTGAATACGCCGGGGTTTCCGGCATCGAGGCTCGCGGCCTTGGCGACGTCCCAGAGCCTTCTCGCCACGCCCTTGCCCTGGAAACGCTCGGACACGAACAGATGATAAAGATGGCGATTGCCCCTGATCGCGATCACGCCGGCCAACTCGCCGTTTTCCTCGGCGACATGATACCGATAACCCGACTCCAGATAACCCTCGATCGCCGCTTCGCTCATCGGTTCGAGCAAGCGGCCGGCTCCCTGTTCGGAAAATTCGTGCGCGATGTACTTGCAGGTAAGATCGCGGACGAGAGCGCTGATGCGCGGCGCATCATCCGGCCTTGCGGTTCGCATGTCCATGGGCCGTTATCGTTCGCCGAAAACCTCGGAATCAAGGCATCAGTTCCAAGCGAAGTCAAGAGACGTGCTCCGAGGCTCGCTTCTCGCCGATCATGCGAGTCTGCCGGGGCCTTGCGGCAAACCCGGCTTAGCCTCGCTTTTCGTTCTTTTTCCGGAATCTTCTCTTTCGAGCCGGCGGCTGGCGCACAGATCGCCCGGAGGCGCCTTTTTGTCCTCGCTCTGCCGAGGGCGAGCCGGCCTCAGTAGCGATAGGTCGCGGCCACCCCGGTTTTGCTGGGCATCCGCTCGGAGAGGACGGCACTGGCATGCGGTGTCGCGCGGGGCGTTACCAGGGCGGTGGACGGGAATTGCGCCGGATCATGAGGAACGATGATCCGATATGCGCTGGACATGGCCTGAATCGAATCGCGCAGCGATAAGGCGAGCCACCAAAAAGAAAACCCCCGAACGGAGCGTCGGGGGCCCTTCATGCCTCAGGGCATCGGTGGCGGTTCAGCCGGCATTGGCGGTGGCCCCGCCGGCATTGGCGGTGGCCCCGCCGGCATCGGTGGCGGCACAATCGGCATTGGCGGTGGCTCTGAGGGCATGTTCAAGGGTTCGTCAGCGCCTTGCCCGGAAAGGTTCGGCGGTGGCGGCATCTTCGATATGGGCGTTTCATAGGGCAGAGCCGGCAGCGTGGGCAGGGACGGCATCTTGTTCTTGCCAAGCACCACATCGCGGGTATCGAAGCCCATTTCCTTGGCTTGCTCCAAAACGGCAAGCAGCTCGCTTTCGGACATGGCGGGTTCCCTGGCAATGATCCAGAGAAACTGCCGTGTCGGCCCTGTCAACATCAGCCAATGCCGGGTCTTGGCCGCGATGGCGATGATGTGCAGACCACAGTTGAGCCCCGCAAAGCCGCAGGGAATCTGAAGACTCCCTTGCGAAGCCTGCACTTTCTCGGCCGTCCATATCGCAGTTTGCCGCCAACGCCTTTCATCGCCCCCTTCAAGATGCCCTACGAGGCTGATCTCATAGGCTCTTCCGCCCTCCTGCGGCAGGCCTGGGCGGAAGGCCAGGTGCACGGGATTCATGTCCGCCTCGACAGCATTGTCCAGGCGGGCAATTTCGTGCCAGGGCCCGGCAAAGTCGTCCAGGTTGACAGGCTGCATCGCTTCCAGACCAGCGGGAGGTGTCAGCAGGAATCGCTTGAGCAACCAGATGGCCAACAACAGCAGCACCGCCAGGAGCGCGATGCCTGTCAAAACAGACGAAACCCTCTTCTGCACATGCACACTCATCTCCCCGACACCAAAGTCGATCGATAGTTTTGCAACGGGTTACTTGGACCGCTTGGAAACAAACAAGGCGAGATTCGAGCCCTTGGGTGCTTCGAAGGCCTTGGGTGGCTCGCTGATCACTTGATTAGGCATCACAAATTTGAGGTTGCCACCCTCGACCTCGTAGATACCAGGGACCGTCTGATCCTTGAACGCCCCGCCAATCGGCGTGATGAAAATAACTTTCGGTTTCTTTTCCGGATCCAGCTTAATGCTGTATTCACGCCCCTCCTTGGACAAGCCAAATATCTGTAGCTTGTCCTGCTTGAAAATCAGCCTGATTTGCATTTTGAGCTTATCGGGCGCGACGTCGCCATCGGCCCTGAAATCAAGGGTTTCCCATACCCCCTGCAAGGAGGCAAGATCCTTGTCAGCACCTTGAGCACCCATCGCGGGCACGGCAAATACAAAGGCACACGCCATAAGTAGGGAACTTATCAGTTTCATGCGTAGATCCACCTGATATTGAAAATCCATAAGCCGCAGATCAGCGACGACCTGATGGCAGTCAAACCGAAAAAACTGGAACTGCCAGCCATCCGTGTGGGCACTCCACCCGAAAATTCCGGCCACACATCCCGCTGATGCGCCACCGAACAGGCAAACACTCGAACGACAGGCATAGACAATCAAAAATATAAAGCCGCTTCGATGGAGCATATCGATAGCATCGATAGCGGCTCCACCAAGCGGCCCATCAACCGAATCCCGATACGGGCTTCAGCGATGCTTACATGACGGCGTGATCAGCCCGGACTTAGTTAGCCGGCTGCAGATCCTGCGCGATCAGCAGATAGGACAGGGTGCCCGTCGGCAGCGCACAGACGAAGGTATAGGAGACCAGTGCATAATTGCTGGTTGCGTTCGGCGGCGCCAGGAGCACGGGCTGTGCCGGTCCCGGAGGTGCCAGCTGCTGGGTAACCAGCGCATTGATGATGGTTCCGGTAGCGGTCGGGTCATTGGAAATAGCTGCCAGGCTGTTGCTGGGCGACTGACCGGCAGCCTGCCATACACCCAGGAAGTTGTTCTGGGTGCCGAGAGACTGGCTCTGGCCACAGTTAGTCTGCAGCACGTCGAACAGAATGCCGCTGCCGGTCTTCGGGGTCAGGTTGTTGAGCGCCTTCGAGCAGCTGTCTTCCAGATCAACCGGGATCTGGATGTCCTGGTTGGTGGCGTTCTTGTGATCGATACTGTAAACCTTGGAGCCATTCAGACCGCCCGGGAGAGTACAACCGATCGTGACGCTGTCACCCAGTCTGGGCGCGAAGGTACCAACAGCCATGGCTGCCGGCGACGTCGCCAGAGCCGCACCCGCGAGCAGGGCTGCCGCCGATGTGGAGATAAGAGTTTTCATGATAAGCTCCTTGTTAACAAAGATATTAATTAGGCTTGCAAGGGTTACCACATATTGTGGCGTTACCCTCAAAGCCTGTATCCATTTTCCAACATATACATGACTTGTCAAGCAAGAATTCGGACAAAATTAATCATTATCCCCAAGTATAGATAAATATATCCATGGCGAGCATGGATTGACAATTCGTCACACCCAGAAGGATAATGATTATTTTAGATATCATCACACACCATGAACCAAGCCAGCCACGACCTGATCCAGACCTACTATGCAGCCTTCAACGCCGGTGACATGGACACCTTCCTGAGCCTGCTGAGCGACGATGTCGTGCACGACATCAACCAGGGTCCGCGCGAAACCGGCAAGGACGCTTTCCGCGCCTTCATGAACCGCATGAACCGCAACTACAGGGAACAGCTGGTGGACATGGTCATCATGACCAGCGAGGACGGCACACGGGCGGCGGCCGAATTCGTGGTGCTGGGCGAATACCTGGTCACCGACGAGGGCCTGCCGGAAGCCAGAGGCCAGCAGTACCGCCTGCCGGCCGGCGCCTTCTTCGACATCCGCGACGGCAAGGTGGCGCGCATCACCAACTACTACAACCTGGAAGACTGGATCGCCCAGGTCAGCGCCTGAACCACACAAGCCCGCGCGGCCCGTCATGAACGATTCCCTGACCATCCGCCGCCTGACCGGCAGCGACCCGGCACTGAAGGCCTGCCTGCCGGATTTGGCGCGCCTGCGCATCCAGGTGTTCCGCGATTTTCCCTATCTGTACGACGGCACCGTCGAATATGAGGAAACGTACCTGGAGACCTACACCAGATGTCCCGAAAGCATCGTCGTGCTGGTACTGAACGGTGAGCGGGCAGTCGGCGCGACCACCGGCCTGCCGCTGGACGCCGAAACCGCGGAGTTCCAGCAGCCCTTCCTCGATGCCGGCCATGACCCCGGGCGCATCTTCTATTGTGCGGAGTCGGTGCTGCTGCCGGAGTATAGAGGGCGAGGCGTGTACCCCCGCTTCTTCGCCGAGCGCGAAGGCCACGCGCGGGCACTGGGCCGCTTCGATCTCTGCACCTTCTGCTGCGTGCAACGGGCCGACAACCATCCGCTGCGACCGGCGGATTACGTGCCGCTGGACCGCATCTGGAGCAAGTTCGGCTATGTGAAGCATCCCGAACTGACCACCACCTATGACTGGAAAGACGTCAATGAAACCCAGGCATCGCCCAAACCGATGGTGTTCTGGCTGAAGTCGTTGCGGGAGGCTACCTGATGCCCGCCTTCCGCATCGCCGCCGCCCAGTACGATATCGGCACCCTGGAAAGCTGGACCGACTACGAGAGCAAGATCCGGCGCTGGGTCTCGCAAGCCGCCGCGGCGGGTGCGCGGCTGCTGGTGTTCCCGGAGTACTTCAGCATGGAGCTGGCCTCGCTGTTCGAGGAGGACATCCAGCGCTCCCTGTCCCGGCAGCTGGAGGCGATGCAGGCGCTGCTGCCGGATTTCCGGAAGCTGTTCGCCGAGACGGCCCGCGCGCATGGCGTCTACATCGTTGCCGGCACCTTCCCGGTCCGCCAGCCGGGGGGGCACTATCGCAACCGCGCCTACCTGGTGCGCCCGGACGGCACCTGCGACCATCAGGACAAATTGCAGATGACCCGCTTCGAGAACGAGCAGTGGCTCATCTCCGGCGGCGACGAACTCAAGACCTTCGACACCGAGCTTGGCCGCATCGGCATCAACATCTGTTACGACAGCGAGTTCCCCATGCTGGCCCGGCGCCAGGTCGAGGCTGGCGCCGACCTGATCCTGGTACCGAGCTGTACCGACACCACCGCCGGTTACTGGCGGGTACGCATCGGCTGCCAGGCGCGGGCACTGGAAAACCAGTGCTATGTCGTACAGTCGCCCACCGTCGGGCTGGCCCCCTGGTCAGAGGCGGTGGACGTCAATATCGGTGCGGCGGCGATCTATACCCCGGTCGATTATGGTTTCCCTGATAACGGCGTGCTGGCCATCGGCGAACTGAACGCCACCCTGTGGGTATATGCCGATATCGACACCGCCGCCATCGCCCGCATCCGCCAGAGCGGCCAGGTCTTCAATTATCGTGACTGGCCCGGGCAGTTCCGCTGCCTGGACCGGGCTTCCGCCTCCTGACCCTACTCCGACACCATGACCGCCCGCGAGCATTCGCCCGGTACCGACCGGGTCCAGCTGTTCGACACGACCCTGCGCGATGGTAGCCAGACAGCCGGCATCAACTTCTCGGTCGAGGACAAGCTCCGCATTGCCGACCGGCTGGCCGAGTTCGGCATCGACTGGATCGAGGGTGGCTGGCCCGGCGCCAGCCCCAAGGACAGCCAGTTCTTCGAGCAGATGCGTGGCCGCCGCTGGCCGAAAAGCCGGCTGCTCGCCTTCGGCAGCATGGCCAGGCCCGGCAAGAGCGCCAGTGCGGACCCCGGATTGCGACATCTGGTCGAAAGCGGCGCCGATGGCGTGTGCGTGTTCGGCAAGAGCTGGGACTTGCATGTCACCAAGGCGCTGGGGATCGAGCTGCCGGAAAACCTCGATCTGGTACACGACTCGGTCGGCTGGCTCAAGGAACAGCTGCCGACAGTGTTCTTCGACGCCGAGCATTTCTTCGACGGCTACCGCGACAATCCAGGCTATGCCCTAGAAGTGCTCAAGGCAGCCCGGTCCGCCGGGGCGGACGGACTGGTGCTGTGCGACACCAATGGCGGCAGCCTGCCGTTCACAGTCGCCGAAATCGTCGCCGAGGTCGTCCACCATTTCCCGGACACGCTGATCGGCATTCACGCCCACAACGATTGCGAACTGGCCGTGGCCAATTCGGTTGCGGCGGCGCGCGCCGGCGCGCGCATGGTACAGGGCACCATCAACGGCATTGGCGAGCGCTGCGGCAACGCCAACCTGGTTTCCATCATTCCCGTCCTGCAATTCAAGCTGGGGCTCGACTGCGGCATCGACGCCGCACACATGCAGCAGCTGGGCTCGCTATCGCGTTTCGTCAACGAAATGGCCAACCGCCTGCCCTGGCAGCACCAGCCCTTTGTCGGTCTCAACGCCTTCGCGCACAAGGGCGGCATCCACGCCTCGGCGGTCCGGAAGGACTCGCGGCTCTACGAGCACATTGATCCGGCGCTGGTCGGCAACGAACGCCTGATCCTGGTCTCGGACCAGGCCGGCAAGAGCACCGTCCAACTGAAGATGGCCGAGATGGGCTTGGACCTGAATCTCGATGGCAACGACCCTGCCGTGCGCAAGGCCATCCAGCGGGTCAAGGAACTGGAGAACCGCGGCTTCGCCTACGAGGGCGCGGAAGCGTCGTTTCAGCTGTTGCTGCTCAAGGCCATGGATCGTTTCCAGCCCTATTTCGAGCTCGACGGCTTTCGCGTCATCGACGAGAAACAGGGCCACGAGGAAGAACCGATTTCGGAAGTCTGCATCACCCTGCGCGTGGGGCAGCAGACCACCACCACCTCGGCACGCGGCAACGGCCCCGTGAACGCGCTCGACAACGCCCTGAGGAATGCACTGATACCTTATTATCCAGGTCTCGCCGGCATGCGCCTCACCGACTTCAAGGTGCGCGTCCTCACCACCCAGCAGGCCACCCGCGCCATGGTGCGGGTGCTGATCGAGTCGACCGATGGCCAGGCCAAGTGGGGCACGGTGGGGGTCTCCGCCAACATGGTGGACGCCAGCTATCAGGCCCTTGCCGACGCCGTCCAGTACAAGCTGATGCTCGACAAAGCCAGCCCGGCGGCCTGAGCACACTGCGATGCGTGGCAAGCCGCAAAATCCGTACATCGCGGCCTGCTCGCAAGGCCGCGGTGCTCGGTTGCTTTCGCAAAACCCGCCACGTATACTTCGTGACGAGCTTGAAAAAGCGTGGCCACACAAGAATGAACCAACCTTTTGGAGGACGACCGAATGAGATGGGAAAAACCGAGCTTCAATGACATGCGTTTCGGCTTCGAAGTGACCATGTACATCTACAACCGTTAATCAACGGTTGACGAATCAACGGGGCGCCACAGCAATGCGGCGCCCCGTTTTCATATCCGAGACGGCTTTTCGCTCGTACAGTCGATGATCATCCGAATCCTGGGTGCCGGTGCCGGCGGCGGCTTCCCGCAATGGAACTGCAACTGTCGCAACTGCGCCGGCCTACGCCAGGGCCGGTTGACGGCCCGATCGCGGACGCAATCGTCCATTGCCGTCAGCAGCGATGGCGAGCGCTGGGTACTGTTCAACACCTCGCCCGACATCCGTACCCAGCTGGAACAGTTCCCGGCCTCGCATCCCCGCCACGGCATCCGCGACAGCGGCATCAAGGCCATCATCCTGATCGACAGCCAGATCGATCACACCACCGGGCTTCTCATGCTGCGTGAATCAACGCAGCCGCTGGACGTCTACTGCAGCGAGATGGTGAGACAGGATCTGACCACGGGTTTTCCCCTGTTCACCATGCTGTCGCACTATTGTGGCGTCAACCACCACCCCGTACCCCTGGATGGTGGCGCCTTCACCATTCCCGGCATCGAGGACCTGCGTTTCCACAGCCACACGCTGAAGAGCAAGGCACCACCCTACTCGCCGCACCGGCATGACCCGCACGACGGCGACAACATCGGCGTCATCATCGAGCAGGTTTCCACCGGCCGCCGGCTGTACTATGCACCGGGCCTCGGCGAGATCGAACCGCATGTCGGCGCGGCCATGGCCTCGGCCGACGGTGTGCTGGTCGACGGCACCTTCTGGCAGCACGACGAGATGGAGCGGGCCGGCATCAGCACCAAGCGGGCGCTGGACATGGGTCATCTGCCGCAATCGGGAGCGGGGGGCATGATCGAGCACCTGCAAGCCCTCAAGGCACGCAGGATACTGATCCACATCAACAACACCAACCCGATTCTCGACGAAAATTCCGGCGAACGCCGCATCCTGAACGACGCCGGCATCGAAGTGGCCCACGACGGGCTGGAGATTCATTTGTGAGGCGGACATGAGCGAGCAAGCCCCCTGGAGCCGCGCGGACTTCGAAGCGCAGTTGCGCGGCAAGGAAATTCATTACCACATCCATCACCCCTACCATATCGAGATGGCCGCCGGCCGACTGAGCCGCGAGCAGATCCAGGGCTGGGTGGCCAACCGCTTCTATTATCAGGTGATGATCCCGGTCAAGGACGCGAACATTCTCGCCAATTGCCCGGATCGCGACACCCGGCGACTATGGATACAGCGTATCCGCGATCATGACGGCGACGAGGCCGACGCGGGCGGCATCGAAGCCTGGACCCATCTCGGCGAGGCTGTCGGCATCCCGCGCGAGGAACTCTGGTCGCAGAAGCGCGCGCTACCAGGTGTGCGCTTCGCCGTCGACGCCTATGTCAATTTCGCCCGCCATGCCTCCTGGCAGGAAGCTGCCTGCTCCTCGCTGACGGAGATGTTCGCCCCGACCATCCACAAGCAGCGACTCGCCGGCTGGCCCGACCTCTACCCCTGGATCGATCAGGAAGGCCTGGCCTACTTCCGCAAGCGCGTCAGCCAGGCCAGCCGCGATGTCGAGCATGGACTGGCCATCACGCTCGAGCACTTCCGCACCCGCGAGCAGCAGGAACGCGCCGTCGCCATCCTGCAGTTCAAACTCGACGTGCTGTGGACCATGCTCGATGCCATGTGGCTGGCCTACATCGATGGTAAGCCACCCTACTTCAACGTGACCGCACGATGAGCGTGTCCTTCGACCCACAGTCGCGCCTGGCCTTTTCGCCGCTGCACCGTCTGCAATGGGAGGAATCCCAGCAGAAATACGTGATCCTCTATCCGGAGGGCATGGTGGAACTGAACCTGCCGGCGGCCGAAATCCTCAAGCTCTGTGACGGCACCCGGCGGCTGGACGACATCGTGTCGGAGCTGGAGCACCAGTTCGAGACCACTGGCCTGCGCGGCGACATCGTCGAACTGCTCGAATCGGCCCTGGAAAATGGCTGGATCCGCACCCTACCCTAGCGGCAACCCGCGCTGGCTGCTGGCGGAGCTGACCTATGCCTGCCCGCTGCAATGCCCGTACTGCTCCAATCCCATCGACTATGCCGAACACTCGGCCGAGCTGAGCACCGAAGAATGGCGGCGGGTGTTCTCCGAAGCCCGCGCCATGGGTGCCGTGCAACTGGGACTGTCCGGTGGCGAGCCGCTGACCCGGGCGGACCTGCCCGAACTGGTCCGCCATGCCCGTGAGCTCGGCTACTACAGCAACCTGATCACGTCGGGCTACGGCCTGACCGAGGCGAAAATCCTGGCCCTCCGCGAGGCCGGCCTCGACCATATCCAGATCAGCATCCAGGCACCGGAGAAAACCCTCAACAACTACCTGGCCGGAACCGATTCCTACGACGCCAAGAAAGCCGTCGCACATCTCATCAAGCAGCATGGCTATCCCATGGTGCTGTGTGTGGTCATCCACCGCCACAACATCCATTTGATGCGCGACATTCTGGAAATGGCCATCGAACTGGGTGCGGATTACCTGGAACTGGCCAACACCCAGTATTACGGCTGGGCACACCTGAACCGTGACCAGCTATTGCCGAATCGCGAGCAGTTCCAGGCCGCCGAGGCCATCGCCCAGGAATACAAGGCGAAACTGAAGGGCCGCATGAAGATCTACTACGTCGTCCCGGACTATTACGAGGAGCGCCCCAAGGCCTGCATGAACGGCTGGGGCACCACCTTCCTCACCATCGCCCCCGATGGGCTCGCCCTGCCCTGCCATGAGGCGCGCATCCTCCCCGGACTGGACTGTCCCAACGTCCGCGACATGAGCATCCGCGACATCTGGGAAAAGTCGGACGCCTTCAACCGCTTCCGCAACTTCGCATGGATGCAGGAGCCCTGCCGCTCCTGCCCGGAAAAGATCAAGGACTACGGCGGCTGCCGCTGCCAGGCCTACCTCCTGACCGGCGACATGAACGCCACCGATCCCGTCTGCGGCCTCTCGCCGCAACGCAACAGGATCGCCGAGGCCATCGAGTCGGCCCGCGCCGAGGGCCTTTCCGCCGATCCCCGGCCGCTGGTCTTCCGCAACAGCCGCAACTCGCGCGCGCTCGGGAAACCCGTTTAGCGCTCCCCGGCCGCGGCTGCCGAACGCGGCTGCGGCAACCCTTCCCACGGCTCGAATAGCCCCGCCACCTCGATACCGGCCGCCGCCAGGATGCGACCCACGGTTTCATCGACCATCTGCTCCAGGGATTTCGGCGGCCCGTAAAAGGCTGGCAACGGCGGGTAGATGATGCCGCCCATCTCGGTCACGGCAGCCATGTTGCGGATGTGCGCCAGATTGAGCGGCGCCTCGCGGGGCACGATGACCAGCCGTCGGCGTTCCTTGAGCACCACGTCGGCGGCCCGGGTCAGCAGGTTGTCGCCGAAGCCGTGCGCGATGGCGGCGAGGGTCTTCATGGAACAGGGCGCGACGATCATGCCCTCGGTGCGGTAACCGCCGCTGGCAATGCTGGCCGCAATGTCGTCGATGGGATGCACGACATCGGCGAGGGCCTGGAAAGCCTTGCGCTTCATGCCCAGTTCGTGGTGGATGTTGAGCACACCGGCATCCGACAGAACCAGATGCGTTTCCCAGCCTCCGACCTGCCGCAGCACTTCGAGCAGCCGCTTGCCGTAGATGGCGCCGGTCGCGCCGGTCATGCCGACGATCAGTCGCCGGTTCATCGCGCCACCTTCCAGTCGGCGCCTGCCAGCATGTCGTCGGCAGCCTGCACCAGGGCATCGATCATGTCATCGCCGGCTGCGATATGACCCGCCCCTGGCAACACCTGCAAGCGGGCCTCCGGCAGGCGCCGATGCAAGCGATAGGCCGCTTCGACCGGACAGACGAAATCGCGGGTACCGTGGATGATGTGCATGGGTAATCCGGCCAGACGATCAGCCCCCTCGAGAATGGCGTTCTCGGCAATGAAATAGTGATTGACGGCGTAGTGCAGTTCGATGCGCGCCTGATGCAGGATCGCGAGCGATGCGGGCCCCTCCTCGAGACTGCCGGCAGAAAAGCCCTCCCCCAGCACCACCTGGCTGCTCCAGTGCTCCCAAGCCCGCGCCGCGCGCCGCCGGGCAAGCTCGTCCGGACCGTTCAGAAGCCCGTGCAGAGCCGTCAAGGGACGGTGTCGCGTGGCCTGTGGCAATATTCTCAGCAATTGCTCCCAGACCTCGGGATACAGGCGCGGCGCGCCGGTTTCCGAGGCAAACCAGGCAAGGTCCGATGCCCGCGCCAGAAATGTGCCACGAAGCACCAGGCCAGAGACCCGCCGGGCATGAGCCTCGGCATACAGCAAAGCCAGCGCCGCCCCCCAGGAGCCACCGAACAGCAGCCAGCGCTCGATAGCGAGGGAGAGCCGCAGCGCCTCCATGTCGCCGATCAGCTCGGCCGTAGTGTTCCCGTCCAGCCTCCCCTGAGGGGTGGATTGCCCCGCCCCGCGCTGGTCAAACAGGATGATGCGGTAACGGGCCGGATCGAAGAAACGCCGCTGGCAGGGCTTGCAACCCGAACCGGGGCCACCATGCAGGAAGAGGACCGGCATCCCTTCGGGGTTGCCGGCTTCCTCGACATGAATGCGATGACCGCCCCGTGTCAGGTACCAGCTCCGGTAGGGCTCGATGTCGGGATAAAGCTTGCGCATGCAGGCGGAAAGACAGCCAAAAGGCAACAAGATTACCGTATCGCCGCATCCAGGTGCGGCCGCAAGCGGGAATGGGCAACAAAAAAGTTCTGGTGTCAAGTCTTTCGCGCAAAGCACGCAAGGCTTGAAACCGTATATGGGACAGTAGGTTAGCTCTTTTCGGGGCCGCGGCGCAGGATTGCGGCTTGATGGGCTAGGTGCCACATAAGAGCGTCGGGAGGGAAAGCCGGATCGCACTTGGTCGTGCTGGATTGCCGAGTAACGGCGGGCTTGTTTTTTCATCATAGCCCAAGTGGCTTCGCAGCATCCAGAACGAAGAACGCGCAGCCCAGGGGCTGCGCGTTCGATGGATGCCGTTGGATGGTGTGCAACGCCATCATGTCGGCTTCGATGGCGTGCCGCCCCGTGTCGCCGTGCCCTTCCTGAATCCCCGATCCCCCGCCATGAACGCCTCCAGCATGTGCGGGATCAACGTCGTCGCATCGACGGCTTCGCCATATGCCTGCGCGTGCAACGCGGCGTAGTGATCCAGGTCGGCTTTCAGGCTGGCCGGACATGCAAAGGTCAGCTTGATGCTCTCGGTTTTGGGCAGTGGCCCGAGCCGCAGCCTCTTGGTCGTGTTCATCGCATGGCTCCCCGTTGGAAGAACATCGGCTGGTACGGACGCAACACTAGATCGCGGTTGGCAATGATCCTCACCGGCAGTCCTGGCCGTTCGGTCAACGTCGGCTGGATGTTCATGTTGCGCCGGGTCATCTCCTGCCCCACCTGATTCACGCTGTCCTGCAGACTGCCTTGCCCTGCGATGATGACCCGGTTGCCGTCTTGCCGGTTCTGCGGCGCGGCCAGCTCGGCGCCCACGCCCAGCAGCGTCGTCAGCGCCGCCCCCGCAAAGACGCGATCCCAATGCCAATCGACGCCATCCTCCAGGCCGGAATAGCCGGCCGGATCGGTGCCCGCGAGGTTGTCAAGCTTCAGCGAAGACGTGTCGGGCAGGATGATCCGGTTCCACACCACTTGCACGCGGCTCTGCCCGTAGCTCACCTGGCTGTTGTACTTGCCCAGGATGCGCGAGCCCTGCGGGATCAGCAGGAACTTACCCGTGGCCGTGTCGTAGACCGGCTCCGTCACCGTGGCGATCACGTCGCCCGGCAGGTCGGACTTGATGCCCGTCACCAGCGCGCCCGCGACCACCGTGCCCGCCATGACCTGATAAGGCGAGGCCGGCATTTGCAGATTGCCGGAATTACGGGTTTCCGTAGAGCCGCCTTTCAGGAAAGCCTCTTTCTGGTCTTGCCGATTCTGCACGGCGGTCGGGTCGGCAGGCTGGGCCGCCGTCGAGGCCGGGCCAGCGGCCAGCGGGTCGAGGCCGGCTAAGGCGCTGCCAGGCGCAGCCGCAGCAGCTTGCGCCGTGACCGGCGCGGGGGCCTTGCCTTGGTTGCCCGAGCGGAAGAACACCGACGAACCCGCCGCCGCATCGGCCTCCTTGCGCCGCGCATCCTCCGGGTCGTGGCCCGGTGGCGCATACGTCGGCGTCACCGGCTGCTGTGACTTCACGATGGCCGGGCCAAGATCACCCGGCAGCGGTGGCCCAAGCTCCGGCACCTTGGCCGGCAGCTTGGAATAGTCCGAAGGCAGGCCGTCCAGCCTTTCGGACTTCGAGACGCGATCCACGTTGTACAACTCGGTCTGCTCGCTTGCTCCACGCCGATGCGGTTGCAATGACCAGATCGTGGCCCCGAGCACGGCGACCGACAGGCCGCCGACGAGGATGGCCAGCGTGCGCCGGTTCAAGCGTGTGACCGGACGCGGCTGGGCGCGCAGCGCCACCGCTTCGGGTGCCACCTTGCCCGCCTGTGGCGCGGCAAGGTCTGGAGTGTCGTCCTGGCTCATGGTCAGTTCCTCCGCGTGCCGTCCGTGCGCTCGATCCGCACCACGTCGCCTTTGTCCCCGCCAAGGCGCAGCTCGGCCGCACCGAACAGGCGATCCACGATGTAGTACGGCGCACGGAATCGGTAGTTCACCAACTGCCCATCGCCCTGCGCACCGATCACGAACAGCGGCGGCAATTCGCCCTGGGCGATGCCCGGCGGAAACTGGATGTAGACCTTCTCGCCGTCATCAAAGGCGCGCAGCGGTTTCCACGGCGGATTGCTGCCACTGACCGCATAGCGAAAGCGGATCTTCTCCAGCGACAGGCCGCTATCGACCGGCGCAGCGGCGCTCGCTGCCTGCGCCTGGCGCTGCAAGGCCAGCATCTTGTCCTTCGGATACTCCCAGGACACCGAAGCCATCCACGTCTTCTCGGTCGAGGTCAGCTCGATCAGGTAGGTGCGCCGGCTGGTGGTGATGACCAGATTGGTCTTGAGGCCCGAGCGGATCGGCTTGACCATCACATTGACGCGCAGCGCATCGCCGCTGCCGCTCGATGTGTCGCCCACGATCCAGCGCACGGTATCGCCGGCGGCCACCGTCACCAGCTCCTCTCCCGGCTGGAGCGCGATCACCGTCACGCGGCCCACGGCCGCATAGACCTGGTACAGCGCCCCATCCGTGAAAGGCCACACCTGAATTGCGTTGACGTACCCCTCGCGCGTGGGCGCGATGCGCGCCTCGGCATTGGCGCGGGACACGCGCACGGTTTCGTCGGCGGGTTCAGGCGTGGACTTGGCATCCGGCACGGGTTTCATCTGCGCCGGCATCGGCAATACCTGCGGCACGGCCACCACTTCCACCGGCGCAGGCGGTTCCGGCAGCGGTTGGGCCTGCACCGGCTCATCGAGCGAGATGGACGGCGGCGGCTTGCCCTGCGTAGCGCAGCCAGAGAACAGCACGGTCGAAGCCAGAAGCATCACCGGCAAGGCGGATTTACCGAAAAGATCATTCATGGTTTTGCTCCTTCGTTTCCTTCCAGTTCGCGGCTCCACGACAGCCCGTTGACGTAAATGCCCAAGGGGTTCTTGCGCACGCGCTGCTCGGTGCGCGGCGTCTGCTGCACGATGGAAACCACGGCATTCCAGCGCTCGGTGCGATCCAGCGCGCCGTTCACAAAGCGCGTCTCCGTCCAGCGCACGTTGAAAGACGTGTCGCTGGCGCGGGTCACGCTGGTGATCTGCACCGTCACCGACTCCTTGCCGATGCGCGCGAACGGATCGTTCACGCGGGCGTACTCGTTGAGCACCACGGCCCCCTTGTCGGTCGTGTAGTCATAGGCATCGAGCCAGTTCTGCCGCACCACGATGGGGTCGATGGACAGCGAGCGCACCAGGCCGATGAAGCGGCCGAGGTGGTAGGCCACCTGCGCATCGCTGGGCCGGTACGGCGTGGCGGCCTCGCCAACCGCGCGCACCTGGCCCGCGTTGTCCACCTCGATGACGTAGGGCGTGACGATGGACTGCGCCGAGCGCCAGACCAGCCCGCCCGCCATCAGCACGGCCAGCGTGAGACAGCCAAAGGCCATGAAGCGCCAGTTCTTCGCTTGCACGCGGGCCGAGCCGATACGCTCGTCCCAAACCTGGGCGGCTGACTGGTACGGGGTAGCAGGCTGCGGCGTATCGCCATAGCGCACCTGCGGTCGTTTGAATCGCATGGGGTTCTCCTTGAGGATCAGGAATCGGAATCACGCAGGCTCGGGCCTTGGCTTGAGCTGCCGCCGTCGCCGCCGCGCAGCGTGTGTGCGGCGGTCGTCGCGGCATGGCTGAGCTGCTGCCTGCGATGCAGGCGCTTGGCCCAGGCGGGTTGCGCACTGGATGGGGTTGAAGGAGGAGACTCGTTCGCAGCCTGTGCGGCACCGCCCCCCGACGCCGATCCAGCGTCATCGGGCCGGAAGGCGGCGGCGACACGCTCCTTCATCGAGCGCGCGCCTTCGGCCACCTTCTGCCCGGCCGCTTGCGCGCCGGTCTTGGCGACATTGCCCACGCCAGCAGCAGCGCCCTTGAGGCCGCCACCAGCCGAAGCGGAGCCCGCTTGAAACGCCGACCGGGCGCTGGTAGCGGCCCCAGCGGCGGCACGCGCTCCGCCGCCGGCCAGCTTGGCCGCTGCGGGTGCCATGCGCGCCCCGGCGGCTACTGCGCCGCCGACACCCGTGGCCGCAGCGCCCACGGCAACGGCCGCGCCGGCCGCACCCAGCGCCGCACCGGCCATTGCACCTGCGCCGAGCTGCGGGCCACCGGACACCAGCCCGGTTGCAATGCCCGGCCCGAAGATGCCCAAGGCCAGCAGGGTCAGCGAGGCCAGCATCACGACCACGGAATGGTCGATGGATGGCTCGGCGGGCTGTACCTGAAACTCGGTGAACAGCCCGGAGCCGATGCCGACGATCACCGCCAGCACCAGCACCTTGATGCCGGACGACACCACGTTGCCCAGTACCTTCTCGGCAAGGAACGCCGTCTTGTTCCAGAGTGCGAACGGCACGAGCACGAAGCCCGCGAGCGTGGTCAGCTTGAACTCGATCAGCGTGATGAAAAGCTGGATCGCGAGCACGAAGAAGCACAGGAGGACGATCAGCCACGCGAGGAACATCACGACGATGGGCGTGATGTTCACGAACACTTCGGGAAAGCCCGCCATGTCGCCGATCTGCTTCAGGATCGGCGCCCCGGCGTCGATGCCGACCTTCGCCAGCCGGCCCGGCTGCAGGAAGTTCTCCATGCTCAGGGTCGAGCCGCTGGCCGTTAGGCCCAGGCCCGCGAATGAGCGGAACAAGATGCCCGCCAGCGCGTTGAAGTTGCCGATGATGTAGGCGAAGGCACCGACATAGAGCACCTTGCGGATCAGCTTGGCGATCACGTCCTCGCCCTGGCCGGAGGCGTGGCCCATCGCCCAGAACAGCCCGGCGAGCGTCATGTCGATGACGATCAGTGTGGCGGTCAGAAACGCCACCTCGCCGTGCAACAAGCCAAAGCCCGAGTCGATGTAGCGCGAGAAGGTATCGAGGAAGCGGTCGATGACCGTTACGTCGTTCATGGCGAGTCCTCCTGCCCAGGCGCGTCGGCTTCGGCGGGTTCGTCGAAGCTGGGCGGGATCGGCGGCAGCTCGGCCAGCGTCTGGTACTCGCCCGGCCCGGCCTGGCCGGAGAGAAAGCGCCGCAGGTCGGCCTGCGCCACCTGCGTGCAGAACGCGCCGTCGTGCTCGCCCGCGCGGCATTGCGCGCGCAACGCACGCAGCCGGG
Source organism: Methyloparacoccus murrellii (assembly GCF_054657115.1). Taxonomy (NCBI): domain Bacteria; kingdom Pseudomonadati; phylum Pseudomonadota; class Gammaproteobacteria; order Methylococcales; family Methylococcaceae; genus Methyloparacoccus; species Methyloparacoccus murrellii. The sequence continues at coordinate 26,252 of NZ_BAAHXD010000046.1, forward strand.
ACGCATCGGCGGCCAGCGCATCCACCGACAGCCGCTGCGGCTGGTCACAGCCGGCCAGCACAAGCGCATGAACGGCGAAAGCAAACACGACGGGCGTGCGTTGCATGGCAGCCTCCGTCAGCGGTTGTAGAAGTTCACGGGCTGCGGCGTGTACGGCGTGCCTTCGCCCAGGAAGCGGCGCGTCACCTCGCGCCCGCGCTCCGTGGCCGCCGCCTGCCGCGCCAGTTCCAGCGAGGCGGCGCGATCCTGCGTGATCTGCAACCGTTGCGTCTGGATCGACTGCTTGGCCTGCAAGGCCAGCAACTGGTTCATGGCCTGCATCGCTTGCAGCGCGCCCTCGGCCGACTGGCTCTTGCCCACGAGGTCGGCCAGCACGCTTTCGTCGTCGCTCAGGTTCTGCGACGCCTGGGCCTGCATCTGCATGGTGGTCTGCAGGCCGTTGAGCGTGTTCTTCCAGCGCTCCTGCGCATCGAGGTACATCTGATTGCCGCTCACCGTGGCGGCGTACTTCTCGGGATACAGGCGCGCGAACTCCCGGTCGATGCTCGTCACGTCGTAGGCCAGGCCCTTGGCCTGCGCGATGAGGCGCTGGGTGGTCGCCAGGTTCGCGCGCAACTGGCCCACCACGCTGGACGGCAGGCTGGCGAGGTTGCGCGCCTGATTGATGAGCATCTGCGCTTCGTGCTGGAGTTGCTGGATCTGGTTGTTGATCTGCTCCAGCGTGCGAACGGCGGTGAGTGTGTTCTGCACCAGATTGGTCGGGTCGAGCACGATGTCGCCGACGCCGAACAGCGCGTGCGCGGGCTGCGCGATGCCGAAGGCGAGCACGCAGGCGGCGGTCAACGCGGCGAGCTTTGGGGTATGCAATTTCATGGCAGGTTCTCCTGGGGATGGCTGGGGATGAGGACGGCACCCGGCGCAGGGCCGGGGAAATCGCGCAGCAGATCGGCCGCCCAATCGAGGCTGCGGTGTCGCAGCCATGCGGCTGCGAACGGCGTGGATACGGATGAAGCGGCAGCGAGCACCGCGTCGATGTCGCGCTGGTCTTGCGGCGTGGAGGCACCCGCGAAGGCCAAGGTCGCGGCGCCCAGATCGAGGTCGAACAGGCGGTTCCCGAGACGCGATTGGTAGTAGTAGTCGCGCTTGGGCTGCGCGGTGGCCACGATCTCGATCTGCCGGCTGTTGAGGCCGAAGCCCTCGTAGATCGTGCGAATCTGCGGTTCGGTCGCCTGCGGATTCGGCAGGAAGATGCGGCTGGCGCAGCTTTCGATGATCGCCGGCGCGATGCTCGAATCCTTGATGTCCGCGAGCGACTGCGTGGCGAAGATGACGCTGACGTTCTTCTTGCGCAGCGTCTTGAGCCACTGGCGGATGCGAGCCGCAAACACCGGATCATCGAGAAACAGCCACGCTTCATCGAGGATCAGCAGCGTGGGCGCACCGTCGAAGCGTTCATCGAAGCGAGCAAAGAGGTAATGCAGCACGGCCATGACGGCGGCCTTGCTGTGCATCAGCTCCTCCATCTCGAAGCCCTGCACGTCGGCCATCCCGAGTCGGTCATGGTCGGCGTCCAGCAGCTTGCCGTGCGCGCCGCCGAGTACGTAGGGAGCCAATGCCTGCCGCAGCGCGTTCGATTGCAGCAGCACCGACAGACCCGTCATCGTGCGCTGCTCCAGCGGGGCGCCGGCGAGACTGCCGAGCGCCGACCAGATGGCGGCCTTCTCGTCGGGGCCGACCGCAACGCCTTCATGTCGCAAGCGGCCTTCGATCCATTCGGCCGCCCAGGTGCGGTAGCCCTCGCGGTCGATGCGGGCCAGGGGCTGGAAAGCGATCTCGCCATCCATCCCGAGGTCGTAGTGCTCACCGCCCAGGCCCAGGATGGTGGCGCGCATGGAGCGCCCCATGTCGAAGGCGAAGATGCGCGAGCCGCGATAACGCCGGAACTGCATCGCCAGCGTGGCGAGCAAGACCGACTTGCCCATGCCGGTCGGCCCCGCGACAAGCGTGTGGCCCACGTCGCCGATGTGCGTCACCAGCCGGAACGGCGTGGCGCCATCGGTGCGGGTGACGATCAGCGGCGGCCCGTCGAGGTGGTCATTCTTCTCCGGCCCGGCCCATACCGCTGACACCGGCATCATGTGCGCCAGGTTCAACGTCGAGACGATGGGCTGGCGCACGTTGGCGTAGGCATTGCCGGGGATCGAGGACAACCACGCATCCACGGCATTGAGCGTTTCAGGAATCGTCACGAACCCGCGCCCTTGGATGGCCCGCTCCACCATGCGCAGCTTCTCGTCGGCCACCGCAGGGGCGACGTCGAGCACTGTCACCGTAGCAGTGAGGTAGCCGAAGGCGACCTGATCGCTGCCTAGCTCTTGCAGGGCGGCATCGGCGTCGGCGGCCTTGTTGCTGGCGTCGGTATCGACCAGCGAGCTTTCCTGCTGGAAGATGGTTTCGCGCAGCAGCGCGATGACGTTCTTCCTTTTCGCAAACCACTGGCGGCGCAGGCGGACGAGTTCTTTTTCCGCCTCGGCTTTGTCGAGGCAGAGAAAGCGCGTACTCCAGCGATACGCAAAGCCCAGGCGGTTGAGGTCGTCCAGAATCCCCGGCCAGGTCGAGGTGGGAAAGCCCCGCACCGACACCACGCGCAGGTGCTGATCGCCCAGCATGGGCGCCAGGCCACCGACCAACGCGGAATCGGCCAGCAGCGCGTCGATGTGGAATGGCACCTCGGGCACGCCAACCCGGTAGCGCCGCGCCGAGATGGTCGCGTGCAGGTGGGTCAACGTCTGGCTGTCATCGAGCCAGCCGATCTCCGGCATCACGCCGTCGAGCAAGTCGAAGATGCGATCGGTTTCCGCGACGAAGGCTTGCAGCCGCTCGCGCCAATCCACGCCTTCGGTGGGCCGGTTCTCGTACAACAATCCCGCCGCGCGGGCGCGGGCCTCCTCTGGCGGCAGGTACGCCAGTGTCAAGTGGTAGCCGCTCTCGAAGTGGTTGCCCGAGTCCTCGAAGGCGGCGCGGCGCTCCTCATCGACCAGCCAGGACAGCGCCTCGGGGAAATCCGAGTGCGGATAGTCAGCAGCGGCCCGGCGCTCGGCTTCCACGAACAGCGCCCAGCCGGAACCCAGGCGCCGCAGTGCATTGTTCAATCGAGCTGATGTGGCGATCAGCTCGCCCTGCGTCGCGCTGTCGAGATCGGGGCCACGAAACCGGGCTGTGCGCTGGAAACTGCCGTCCTTGTTCAAGACGACGCCCGGCGCCACCAGCCCGGCCCACGGCAGCCAGTCGGCGAGCAAGGCCGGACGCTGGCGGTATTCGGCAAGGTTCAGCATGGCATCACCTCACACGTCCAACAGCGGGCGGTGCTTGATGTGCCGCGCGAACACGGCCATGAACTGCGGATCGACGCGCGCGCCCCAGACTGCCAGCGCATGGCCGACGATCCAGAGCACGGCGCCGGGAATCCACAGTTGCAGGCCCAGCCCCACGGCGGCGGCCAGCGTGCCGTTGGCGATTGCCACGGTGCGCGGTGCGCCGCCCAGCAGAATCGGCTCGGTGAGCGAGCGATGCAGCGGCACCTCGAACCCGGCCGCGAAGGTGTCCGGGCCGCTCATACGACGGCCCCGCCCGAGAAGCTGAAGAACGACAGGAAGAAGCTCGAAGCCGCA